>NZ_JBHVJT010000007.1:93484-145019 GCF_042798815.1 Kitasatospora sp. NPDC057738
CACCCCAGAGACCCCCTCCAAGAAAAAGACGGGGGGGGTCGGAAAAGGGGGGGGATTCCCCCCCTGTTCCCCCGCGGGTGGGGGGGCACCCCTGGGCCTTTTTTTTGCCCGCCCCCCGGCCGCCCGGCGCTCAGCGGGCGGGGCGGAGCCAGACGGTGGAGAGCGGGGGGAGGACCAGTTCGGCGGAGCGGGGCTGGCCGTCCCACTCCACCGGCTCGGCCTTGACCGGGTGGGAGTTGCCGACGCCGCTGCCGCCGTACTCCTCGGCGTCGGTGTTCAGTGCCTCCTCCCAGAGCTGCTCGCGGCCCGCCAGCCGGGGCAGGCCGACCCGGTGCCCGTGCCGGACGACCGGCGAGAAGTTGCAGACCGCGACCAGCGGCGTGCCGTCGGCCGCGTACCGGACGAAGGAGAGCAGGTTGTCCTCGGCGGCGCCGCCGTCGAGCCAGCGGAAGCCGTCCGGGACGGTGTCCAGCTCCCACAGCGCCGGGGTGTCGAGGTAGCACCGGTTGAGGTCGCCGACCAGCCGGCGCACCCCGAGGTGGTCCCGGTGGGCCGGCCACTGCTCGTCGAGTACCCACCACTGCGGGCCCTGCTCGTGGTCCCACTCCGCGCCCTGGGCGAACTCCTGCCCCATGAACAGCAGTTGCTTGCCCGGGTGGGACCACATGAAGCCGAGGTAGGCGCGGTGGTTGGCGCGCTGCTGCCACCAGTCACCGGGCATCTTGGAGACCAGCGCCTGCTTGCCGTGCACCACCTCGTCGTGGGAGATCGGCAGGACGTAGTTCTCCGAGTAGGCGTACACCATCGAGAAGGTGATCTCGTTGTGGTGGTACTTGCGGTGCACCGGCTCCTTGGAGATGTAGACCAGCGAGTCGTGCATCCAGCCCATGTTCCACTTCAGCCCGAAGCCGAGGCCGCCGGCGTCGGTGGGCCGGGTGACCCCGTCCCAGGCGGTGGACTCCTCGGCGATGGTGATCACGCCCGGGCAGCGGCGGTAGACGGTGGCGTTCATCTCCTGGAGGAAGGAGGCCGCGTCGAGGTTCTCCCGGCCGCCGTACTGGTTGGGCGTCCAGTCGCCGCCCTCGCGGGAGTAGTCGAGGTAGAGCATCGAGGCGACGGCGTCCACCCGCAGGCCGTCGATGTGGAACTCCTCGCACCAGTACACCGCGTTGGCGACCAGGAAGTTGCGCACCTCCTTGCGGCCGTAGTCGAACTCCAGCGTCCCCCAGTCCGGGTGCTCGGCGCGCAGCGGGTCGGCCGGCTCGTACAGCGGCTCGCCGTCGAAGCGGGCGAGCGCGAAGTCGTCCTTGGGGAAGTGCGCGGGCACCCAGTCGACGATCACGCCGATGCCGTGCCGGTGCAGGGTGTCCACCAGGTGGCGGAAGTCGTCGGGGCCGCCGAGCCGGGCGGTGGGGGCGTAGTAGCCGGACACCTGGTAGCCCCAGGAGCCGCCGAAGGGGTGCTCCATCACCGGCATGAACTCCACGTGGGTGAAGTTCAACTCCTTGAGGTAGCGCGGCAGTTCCTCGGCGATGGCGCGGTAGGTGGTGAGGTCCGGGCGCCAGGACGGCAGGTGCAGCTCGTACACCGACATCGGTGCCCGGTGGTGCGCGGAGCGGGCCCGGCGGGCCATCCACTCGCCGTCCTGCCACGTGTGGTCGGAGGAGGTGACCACCGAGGCGGTGCCGGGCGGGCACTGGGCGGCCCGGGCGAGCGGGTCGGCCTTGTCCAGCACCCAGCCCTGCCGGGTGTGCACCTCGTACTTGTAGGTGGCGCCCTCGGCCAGGCCGGGGACGAACAGCTCCCAGATCCCGGACGAGCCGAGCGAGCGCATCGGGTGCCCGGTGCCGTTCCAGTGGTTGAAGTCGCCGATCAGCCGCACCCCGGCGGCGTTCGGCGCCCAGACCGCGAAGGCGGTGCCGGCCACCCCGTCGACGGTGCGCACGTGCGAGCCGAGCGCCCGCCACAGCTGTTCGTGCCGGCCCTCGGAGATCAGGTGCAGGTCGAGTTCGCCGAGGGTGGGCGGGGTGCGGTAGCCGTCGTGCTGGCGCAGCGGCTCGCCGTCGGGGTACGTCACCAGCAGGGTGTAGTCCGGCGGATCGCCGCCGGCCACCAGGCCGGTGAACAGTCCGCCCTGCTGGTGGGTGAGTTCGGCCGGGCCCTGGGGGGTCTCCACGACCACCCGTTCGGCGAACGGGCGCAGCACCCGGATCGCCGTGCCGCCGAGCACCGGGTGTGCGCCGAGCAGGGCGTGCGGGTCGTGGTGCTGCCCGCCGACCAGCCGGTCCACCTCGGACGGCGGCAACGGTGCCTCGGGCAGCCGCAGCGCCCCGGAGGGGGCCGGGCGTCCGGCCTCCCGGGGTTCTCCGGCGCCGGACCGGGGGGCGGGCCGGGGGGTGGGCGGAGGCTCGGAGGCGGTCCCGGCGTCCTCCTCCTCGGTCGCCCGGCGCGCTTCGCGGTCGTGGCCGGCGCGCCCTTCGGCCGCCCGCCCTTCGGCTGGGAGCGGTCCGGCCAGGAAGGTGGCCGGTACGGTGCGGGTGGGGCGGCCGGTCGGGTCGATCGGCGTCACGGCGGGGTCCTCCTGCGACGGGGGTGGGCGAACTCCTGCGGGCGGTACAGGAAGCGGGGGGTCAGACGGACAGGGCCAGCCGGTTGATCGCGGCCAGCGGGATCGGCAGCCAGCTCGGCCGGTGCCGGGCCTCGTACACCACCTCGTACACCGCCTTGTCGATCTCCAGCGCGCGCATCAGCTCCGGCGAGGCGGCCGGGTCGGCGCCGCCGCCGGCGGTGTAGCCGGCGCAGTAGGCGGTGCGGTTGCGCTGGGCCCAGGCGGCGGCCAGGTGGGCCAGCTCCGGGTCGACCGGGCCGCCGGCCAGCAGGTGGGCGGCCGCGTAGTCGAAGGAGCGCAGCATCGCGGCGACGTCGCGCAGGGCCGGCTGCGGTTCGCGGCGCTCGTTGACGGACTTGGCCGGCTCGCCCTCGAAGTCCAGCAGCACCCAGCCGTGCGGGGTGCGCATCGCCTGTCCGAGGTGCAGGTCGCCGTGGATGCGCTGGACCGGCAGACCGTCCGGGTGGGCGTCGGCGAGCTGCTGGAAGGCGGCGCGCAGCGCGGCCCGGAAGCGCAGCAGCCCGGGGACGGCGGCCACGGCGCTGTCCAGCCGGTCGGCCATCGCGCCGGCCAGGCGTCCGGTCTGGGTGCGGTCGAGCCGGGCGACCGGCATCGAGCGGGCCAGCACCCGGTGCACCTCGGCGGTGGCCCGGCCGAGCCGGTGCGCCTCGATGGCGAAGTTGCCCGGGGACCGGTCGCCCTTGAGCCGGCCGACCTGGTCGAGGGCCAGTTCCCAGCCGTCCTCGGCGTCCGGCAGGTAGCGCTGCAGCAGTCCGAGGGTGGCGGGCTCGGCGCGTTCCATCCGGCTCTCGAACCAGGCGGCGACCCGGGGGATGCGGGTGGACCCGGCCCGCGAGAGCGCGAGCGAGAGTTCGAGGTCGGGGTTGGTGCCGGGGTGGATGCGGCGGAACAGCTTGAGGATGTACGAGGTGCCGTAGATGACCGAGCTGTTGGACTGCTCGGCGGTGGAGGCGCGGCCGGGGAGGTTGGCGGGCAGCCCCGAGCCGGGGGTGCGGCGGAAGGACAGCGCGCCGAAGCGGTCGCCGGTGGCCAGGTGTTCCAGCAGCCGCCCGGTGAGTTCCGGGTCGTGCACCGCGTCGTAGAGGGTCGCGCCGTCGTACGGGCCCTGGCTGAGCCGGCCGAGCACGGCGCCGGGCCCGATGTCCCCGAGCCCGCCGGAGCGGATGCCGAGCAGCAGTTGGTAGATGTCGCCGTGCGGGGCGCCGGCCGTGGTGGCGTGCTCGACCCGTAGCAACAGGTGGAGCAGGGCCGGGTCGCCGACCTGCAGCGGGGTGCCGACCACCGGGGTGAGGCCGGTGATGGGCCGCCCCTTGCCGGCGTACCAGCGCTGGGTGGGCAGCCACGCCGCGATCAGCGGCAGGGCCGCCTGGACGAGTTCGCTGACGCCCAGGGCGGTTCTCCGGACCCCGGCGCCCCGGGTGCCCGCCGCGGCGGCGGAACCGGCGGGGGCGCCGTCCTGGAGGTGGGCTTGAGAACGGGAGGTTTCGGACATGGCTCCCTTTCCCCGGAAGCACGCGGACTGCCCGACGGGTCGTGGCCGGGTCCGTCAGTCTTCCGGATTGCGGCGGCGCGGCGGTCGCGGCACGCGAGCACGGCTCGGGTGTCACGCCTTCGTGTGGGTGGCCGTTGGGCTGTTCTCCGTACGCGGTGGTGCAGAGAACTCCGGGGGCGCGGGGGTTCAACTCGCGCCCCCGGAGGGTCTGATGGTGCTGTTCACGCTGGTGTGCGGCGTGCGGCGGATCGTTACTTCGATCGCCTGGTCCCGCTCAGGCGCGGGGGCTGCCGGAGCTGGAACCAGTAGAAGCCGTGCCCGGCCAGGGTGAGCAGGTAGGGCCACTCGCCGATCGACGGGAAGCGCACCCCGCCGATCAGCTCGACCGGATACCGCCCGCCGTACTGCCGCAGGTCCAGCTCGGTCGGCTGCGCGAACCGCGAGAAGTTGTTCACGCACATGACCAGGTCCCCCTCGTGCTCGCGCACGAAGGCCAGTACGGCGGGGTTGCTGGAGGGCAGTTCGGCGTAGCCGCCGAGGCCGAACGCCGGATTGAGCTTGCGGATCTCGATCATGCGACGCGTCCAGTGCAGCAGCGAACTCGAACTGCTCTGCTGCGCCTCGACGTTGGTCACCTGGTAGCCGTACACCGGGTCCATGATGGGCGGCAGACTGAGCCTGCCCGGGTCGGCGGAGGAGAAACCCGCGTTGCGGTCCGGGGTCCACTGCATCGGGGTGCGCACGCCGTCCCGGTCGCCGAGCCAGATGTTGTCGCCCATGCCGATCTCGTCCCCGTAGTAGAGCACCGGGGAGCCGGGCAGGGAGAGCAGCAGGGCGGTGAACAGCTCGATCTGGTTGCGGTCGTTCTCCAGCAGCGGGGCGAGCCGGCGGCGGATGCCCACGTTGGCGCGCATCCGCGGGTCCTTGGCGTACTCCGCGTACATGTAGTCGCGCTCCTCGTCGGTGACCATCTCCAGGGTCAGCTCGTCGTGGTTGCGCAGGAAGATCCCCCACTGGCAGCCGCCGGGGATCTGCGGGGTCTTGGCGAGGATCTCCGACACCGGGTAGCGGGACTCCCGGCGCACCGCCATGAAGATCCGCGGCATCACCGGGAAGTGGAACGCCATGTGGCACTCGTCGCCGCCGGAGGCGAAGTCGCCGAAGTAGTCGACGACGTCCTCCGGCCACTGGTTCGCCTCGGCGAGCAGCACGGTGTCCGGGTAGTTGGCGTCGATCTCCTTGCGGACCCGTTGGAGGAACTCGTGGGTCTCCGGCAGGTTCTCGCAGTTGGTGCCCTCGCGGGCGAACAGGTACGGCACCGCGTCCAGCCGGAAGCCGTCGATGCCGAGGTCGAGCCAGAACCGCAGCCCGGCGATCATCTCGTCCTGGACCCGGGGGTTGTCGTAGTTGAGATCCGGCTGGTGCGAGAAGAAGCGGTGCCAGAAGTACTGCTTGCGGACGGGGTCGTAGGTCCAGTTGGACGTCTCGGTGTCGACGAAGATGATCCGGGCGTCCGGGTACTGCTTGTCGTCGTCGGCCCACATGTAGAAGTCGCCGTACGGCCCGTCCGGGTCCGTCCGGGAGGCCTGGAACCACGGGTGCTGGTCGCTGGTGTGGTTCATGACGAAGTCGATGACGATGCGCATGCCGCGGGCGTGGGCGGCGTCGACGAACTCCATGAAGTCGGCGAGGTCGCCGAACTCCGGCAGCACCGAGGTGTAGTCGGACACGTCGTACCCGCCGTCGCGCAGGGGCGAGGCGAAGAACGGGGGGAGCCAGAGGCAGTCGATCCCGAGCCACTGGAGGTAGTCGAGCTTGGCCGTGAGCCCCTTGAGGTCCCCGACCCCGTCGCCGTTGCTGTCCTGGAAGGACCGCACCAGCACCTCGTAGAAGACCGCACGCTTGAACCAGTCGGGGTCGAGCGTCTTCTTCGAGGTCTCGGGGAAGGTGTCGGGGACGGGCTCGTTCACTGTCACGCTGGGTTCCTCCGAACCGTGAGGAGGTGAGCCGGCTCGGCTGAGGGATCGAGCCGGACGTAGTTGTGCCGGCCCCAGGTGAAGACGGCGCCGGTGAGCTCGTCGTGCACCGCGTACGGGCCGTCGCCGTCCAGCGTGACGGTGGCCTCCTGGACGTGGTGCGGGTCGAGGTTCACCACGGTGATGACCTGGTCGGTGAGCCCCTCGGGGGTGGTCGCGGTCTTGGAGTAGGCGAGCACCTGGTCGTTGTCGGTGGGGTGGAAGCGCAGGTCGCGCAGCTGCTGGAGGGCGGGGTGGCGGCGGCGCAGCCGGTTCAGCACGGTCAGCAGCGGGGCCAGGGTGTCGGTGCGGCTCCAGTCGCGCGGGCGCAGTTCGTACTTCTCCGAGTGCAGGTACTCCTCGGAGCCCGGGTGGGCCGGCTCGTCCTCGTACAGCTCGTAGCCGGCGTAGACGCCGTAGCTGGGGGAGAGGGTGGCGGCGAGCACCGCGCGGACCGCGAAGGCGGCCCGGCCGCCGTGCTGGAGGTACGCGTGCAGGATGTCCGGGGTGTTGGCGAAGAAGTTGGGCCGCATGTAGGCGGCGGCGTCACCGGTGAGTTCGGTGAGGTACTCGGTGAGTTCCGGTTTGGTGGTGCGCCAGGTGAAGTACGTGTACGACTGGTGGAATCCGATCTTCGCCAGGGTGTGCATCATCGCCGGGCGGGTGAAGGCCTCCGCCAGGAACACGACGTCGGGGTCGGTCCGGGCGACGTCGGCGAGCACGTTCTCCCAGAACGCCACCGGTTTGGTGTGCGGGTTGTCGACCCGGAAGATCCGGATGCCGTGGGACATCCAGAACCGGAGGATCCGGATGGTTTCCTTGACGATTCCGTCCATGTCCTGGTCGAAGTTGACCGGAAAGATGTCCTGGTACTTCTTCGGCGGATTCTCGGCGTACGCGATGGTGCCGTCCGCGCGGTGGCTGAACCATTCCGGGTGCTTGTTCACCCAGGGGTGGTCGGGGGAGCACTGGAGGGCGAAGTCCAGCGCCACCTCCAGGTGCAGCGCCCGGGCCTCGGCGACGAAGTGGTCGAAGTCCTCGATGGTGCCGAGGTCCGGGTGGACCGCGTCGTGGCCGCCCTCGGGGGAGCCGATCGCCCAGGGCGAGCCGACGTCGTGCGGACCGGCCGTCAGGGTGTTCTCCGGCCCCTTGCGGAAGGCTCGGCCGATCGGGTGGACCGGCGGCAGGTAGACCACGTCGAAGCCCATCGCGGCGACGGCCGGCAGCCGCTCGGCGGCGGTGCGCAGGTTGCCCGGGCGCGGCGGCTCGACGCCGGCCGGGTCCACCACGGCGCCCTCCGAGCGGGGGAAGAACTCGTACCAGGAGCCGAACAGCGCGCGTTCGCGGTCCACCTGGAGCGGCAGCGGGCGGGAGGCGCTGAGCAGCTCGCGCAGCGGGTGGCGGACCAGCACGTCGAGCACCTCGGGGGCGAGCGCGGCGGCCAGCCGGGACAGCGGCGGCAGGGTCGGGTCGCGCAGCGCGTCGGCGGCGGCCAGCACGTCGGCGCGGCCCTCCTTCTTGGGCACCCCGGCCGCGGCCCGCTCCAGCAGCCGGGCGCCCTCCTCCAGGACCAGCGCGGTGTCGATCCCGGCGGGCAGCTTCACCGCGGCGGTCCTGCGCCAGGTGGCGACCGGGTCGCTCCACGCCTCCACCAGGTACGACCAGCGCCCGGGCGCGGTCGGGGTGACGTACGCGCCCCAGCGGTCGGTGCCCTCGGCCAGTTCGCGCATCGGCGTCCACGGGCCGCTGCGGCCGCGCGGGTCGCGCAGCACCACGTTGGCGTTGACGGCGTCGTGGCCCTCGCGGAAGACGGTCGCGGTGACCGGGAAGGTCTCGCCGACGACGGCCTTGGCCGGGCGGCGGCCGGCGTCGACGAGGGGACTGACGTCCAGGACGGGGATGCGGCCGATCACGGTGTCGCTCTCTGTCGTCTTGCGGGCGGAGGGCTTGGCGGAGGGCTTGGTGGAGGGCTTGGCGGCGGCCTTGCCGACGGTCCTCCCGGCGGGTTCGGCCGCGGTCCGGCGGGCGGTCGCCGGTTCGGCGGGCGCCTTGGCCGCGGCCGTCCGGCGGCGCGGCGCGGGATCGGCCCCGGTGCCGGCCTTCGGGGTGGTGGCCGACGCGGTGGCGGTGGTGCGGCGCGTGGTGGTGCGCCGGCGGGGCGCCGCGGTCCGGTCCTCCTCGCTCCCGGGGTGTCGGGTCGCGGAGGGCTGTGCCGCGGGGGGCTGGGCTTCGGAGGATCCGCCACCGACCGCCCCGGACGCCCTCGGCGCCGGCATCGCCGGATCTGTCCGAGTGTCAGAATCCATCCGTCCGGCGGATTCCGCGACCGCTGCGTCGAGGCCTTCGGCCACCGGTGTGGACTGGTCCCGCGTGTCGCCGTGCATGCCAAGCTCCTGCCCGAGATCGGCGGCAGCTCCCCGCGGGCCGGGGTCGGGCCGGGGGAGTACCGGAGGACTGCTGGGTGGGGAGGACGTGCCACCGGAGCCTGCCCGCGCCGCTGTTCCCGGCAACCTGCCCGGCGCCCGCCGAGCCGGTGGTGGGACGCCCCGGAGCCCGTGTACGTCCCGGCGCACGCCTGCGCGGGCCACGCCCCGGCCGACCCGGTCCACCCGTGAACGAGCGGGCCGGGCGTCAGGACACGCGTCCGTGCGCGGTGAGCGCCGAATGGGCTAAGAAGGACGGGAACGGCCAACGCGAAAAGGATTCGGACGTGCTGCTTCGCGGGGGACGCCACCCGTCGTCGCTCTCCCCACAGCACCAACGACCTTCGGTCATCCTCGCACCGGCGACAAGGTTTTTGCAGCGGTACGACAGTAGTTTCGGGCCTTCTCCCGGGTGGACGGGCCCCCGGAAATGGAGTCGTACCGAAGAGTTCACGTATTGGTAGCGCGGGCCCCCGAAATGTGCGCCTCGCGCGCCCCTCGTGCAGACCAATGCGCCGAATGCGATCTCATCAATAGCCCGAACGGATGCCCAATAGCCCACTTGACGCACTGTCGGGCCGACCGCCGAGGCTACGCTTCACGCCGTGAAGGCAATCCGCAGATTCACCGTCCGCACCGTCCTGCCCGAACAACTCCAGCCGTTGCACGAGCTGGCCCTCAACCTGCGCTGGTCCTGGCACCCCGAGACCAGGGACCTCTTCCGGTCCGTGGACCCGGAGGTCTGGGCCGCGACCGGCGAGGACCCGGTACGGCTGCTCGGGGACGTCCCGGCCGCCCGACTGGCCGCACTCGCCACGGACCGGCGCTTCCTGCGCAGACTCGGCGACCTCGCCGACGACCTGCGCGAGTACCTCACCGGCCCCCGCTGGTACCAGAACCAACAGCAGTCCGACGCCGCCCCGCTGCCCGCCGCGATCGCCTACTTCTCGCCCGAGTACGGCATCGCCGCCGCGCTGCCCCAGTACTCCGGCGGACTCGGCATCCTGGCCGGCGACCACCTCAAGGCCGCCAGCGACCTCGGCGTGCCGGTCGTCGGCGTCGGCCTGTTCTACCGGCACGGCTACTTCCGGCAGTCCCTGAGCCGGGACGGCTGGCAGCAGGAGCGCTATCCGCTGCTCGATCCGGACGAACTCGCGGTCAGCCTGCTGCGGGAGGCCGACGGCACCCCCGGCCGGGTCGACCTCGCCCTGCCCGGCGGCCGCACCCTGGCCGCCCACATCTGGAAGGCCCAGGTCGGGCGGGTCCCGCTGCTGCTGCTCGACTCCGACATCGAGGCCAACTCGCCGGCCGAGCGGGACGTCACCGACCGGCTGTACGGCGGCGGCAGCGAGCACCGGCTGCTCCAGGAGATGCTGCTCGGCATCGGCGGCGTCCGGGCCGTGCGCACCTACTGCCGGCTCACCGGGCACCCCGCCCCCGACGTCTTCCACACCAACGAGGGCCACGCCGGCTTCCTCGGCGTCGAACGCATCCGCGAACTGATCGCCGACGGCCGGGCCGGCCTCGACTTCGCCGCCGCCCTGGAGGCCGTCCGGGCCGGCACCCTCTTCACCACCCACACGCCCGTCCCGGCCGGCATCGACCGCTTCGACCGCGAGCTGGTCGCCCGCCACTTCGGCGGCGACGCCACGCTGCCGGGCGTACCGGTCGACCAGGTGCTCGCGCTCGGCGCCGAGAGCTGGCCCGACGGGGACCCGAAGCTCTTCAACATGGCCGCCATGGGCCTGCGGCTCGCCCAGCGCGCCAACGGGGTCTCCACCCTGCACGGCGAGGTCAGCCGCTCGATGTTCAACGGCCTGTGGCCCGGCTTCGACCCCGCGGAGGTGCCGATCACCTCGGTCACCAACGGCGTGCACGCCGCCACCTGGATCGACCCGGCGGTGGTCCGGCTCGGCGCCGCCGAACTCGGCGCCGAGCGCGCCGAGGAGGCGATGACCACCGGCGAGACCCGGCGCTGGAGCGGACTGGAACGCATCGGCAACACCGAGGTCTGGGAGCTGCGGCGCACCCTGCGGGCCCAGCTGGTGGAGGAGGCCCGCCGCCGGCTGCACGACTCCTGGCGCCGGCGCGGGGCCGGCGCGGCCGAGCTCGGCTGGGTCTCCTCGGTGCTCGACCCCGACGTGCTCACCATCGGCTTCGCCCGCCGGGTGCCCTCGTACAAGCGGCTCACCCTCATGCTGCGCGACCCGGAGCGGCTGCGCGGACTGCTGCTGCACCCCACCCGGCCGGTGCAGATCGTCGTCGCCGGCAAGGCCCACCCGGCCGACGACGGCGGCAAGCGGCTGATCCAGCAGATGGTCGCCTTCGCCGACGACCCGGCGGTGCGGCACCGGATCGTCTTCCTGCCGGACTACGACATGGCGATGGCCCAGCGCCTCTACCCGGGCTGCGACGTCTGGCTGAACAACCCGCTGCGCCCGCTGGAGGCCTGCGGCACCTCCGGGATGAAGGCCGCGCTCAACGGCTGCCTCAACCTGTCCGTCCTGGACGGCTGGTGGGACGAGTGGTTCGACGGCCGCAACGGCTGGGCGATCCCCACCGCCGACGAGAGCGGCGGGGCGCTCGACCCGGACAGCGGCGAGGCCGAGCGGCGCGACGACATCGAGGCGGCCGCGCTCTACGACCTGATCGAGAACCAGGTCGCCGCCCGGTTCTACGACCGGGACGCCGACGGGCTGCCGCAGCAGTGGATCGCCATGGTCCGGCACACCCTGGTCACCCTCGGGCCCAAGGTGCTGGCCGGGCGGATGGTCCGGGAGTACGTCGAACGGCTGTACGCCCCGGCGGCGCAGGCCCAGCGGGAGCTGGCGGGGCAGCACGCGACCGAGCGGTTCACGGGCGCGCGCGAGCTGGCGGTCTGGAAGGCGAAGGTCCGGGAGGCGTGGCCGGCCGTCCGGGTCGAGCACGTCGAGGCGGACTGCCCGGCCGAGGCGCAGGAGCTGGGCAGCTCGCTGGCGCTGCGGGTGCAGGTCGCGCTCGGGACGCTGGAACCGGGCGACGTCGAGGTGCAGGCGGTCTCCGGCCGGGTGGACGAACGGGACCGGATCTCGGACGCCTGCCTGCTCGCCCTCAAGCCGGTCGGCGGTCCGGACCTGGACGGCCGCACCCGGTACGAGGGCTCGTTGGAGCTGTGCCGGACCGGCCCGTTCGGCTACACCGTCCGGGTGCTGCCCGCGCACCCCCGGCTGGCCTCGCCGGCCGAGCTGGGGCTGGTCGCCCTGCCGGCCGAGTCGGCCGGGATGGACGCCGGACTGCTGCGCTGACCCCGCGGGCGGCTGCCGTGCGTCCCGGCGGGGACGGCGGCGGCCCGCGGGGCGGCCGTGAACCGCGGCCGCGGCCGGGCCCGTAGGTCCGGTCGGGAAGTGGGGAGGCCCGGCCGGGTGCGTGACGGCGCACCCGGGCGGGCACATTCATGGGGGCCCGGAGGGCCCTAGACCAGGCTGTCCCGCCAGGCCCGGTGGAGGGCGGCGAAACGGCCGGAGCCGTCGATCAGCTCCTGTGGGGAGCCATCTTCCACGATCCGGCCCTGATCCATCACCAGGACACGGTCGGCGATCTCCACGGTGGAGAGCCGGTGGGCGATGATCACCGCCGTCCGGCCGGCCAGCACGGTGCGCATCGCCCGCTGCACGGCCTGCTCCCCGGGGACGTCCAGCGAGCTGGTCGCCTCGTCCAGGATCAGCACCGCCGGGTCGGCCAGCAGGGCGCGGGCGAAGGCCACCAGCTGGCGCTGGCCGGCCGAGATCCGGCCGCCGCGCTTGCGCACGTCGGTGTCGAAGCCGTCCGGCAGGGCGGCGATGAACCCGTACGCGCCGATGTCGCGGGCGGCCTGCTCGACCTCCGCGCGGGTGGCGCCGGGGCGGCCGATCGCGATGTTCTCGGCGACGGTGCCGGAGAACAGGAAGGACTCCTGGGTGACCATCACCACCCCGCGCCGCAGCTCGGGGGTGGCCAGGTCGCGCAGCTCCACGCCGTCCAGCCGGATCCGGCCGTCGGTCGGGTCGTAGAAGCGGGCCAGCAGCTTGGCGACCGTCGACTTGCCCGCGCCGGTCGCGCCGACCACCGCCACCGTCTGCCCGGCCGGGATCGACAGGTCGAAGGGCGGCAGCACCTCCTTGCCGGTCCGGTAGGCGAAGCGGGTGCCCTCGAAGGCCACCGCCCGGCCCTTGCCGTCGGCCCGGGGCAGCTCGACGGGCTCGGCCGGCTCGGCGACGGTCGGCTCGTGTGCGAGCAGGCCGGAGATCTTCTCCAGGGCGGCGGCGGCCGACTGGTAGCTGTTCAGGAACATCGCCAGCTGGTCGATCGGGTCGAAGAGCCGGCGCAGGTAGAGCGCGAAGGCGGTGAGCACGCCCAGCTCCAGCGCGTCGTCCACGACCAGGTAGGCGCCGAGCAGCACCACGCCGGTGGTCCACAGGTTGGCGGTGGCGCGGGAGAGGCCGACGTAGCGGGCGATCTCCAGCAGGCCGTCCGCCGTCGCGGTGGCGGACTGCTGGTTGACCACGGCGAAGGCGGCGTCGTTGGCCTTCTCGCGGCGGAAGGCCTGCACCGGACGGATGCCGTTCATGGTCTCGGTGAAGCGGACGATCAGCGAGGCCGCCGAGGTGCGCGAGCGCCGGTAGACCCGGCGCGAGCGGTGGCGGAAGGAGCGGGCGATCAGGGCCAGCGGCAGGAAGGCCGCCAGCGAGACCAGGCCGAGCCGCCAGTCCAGCACCAGCAGCAGCACCGAGATGTAGCAGACCGACAGGAAGACCGTCAGCAGCTCCTGCAGGCCCTCGGAGAGCAGCTCGCGCAGCGCGTCGATGTCGCTGGTGGCGCGGGAGATGATCCGGCCCGAGGTGTAGCGCTCGTGGAAGTCCAGGCTGAGCCGCTGGGCGTGCCGGAAGATCCGGCCGCGCAGCTCCAGCACGATGTCCTGGTTGACCCGGGCGCTGATCTTGATGAACGCCCACTGCAGCACCGGGCTGAGCAGCGCGCAGAACAGGTAGGCCGCGACCACCGCGATCAGCGGGCCGGAGTCGTGCTCGCGCAGCGCCGGGATGCCGCGGTCCATCGCCACCGCGACCAGCAGCGGCCCGGACTGGAGCGCGGCCTGCTGGACCAGGATGATCACCATCGCGATGGTGATCCGGGCCCGGTGCGGGCCGAGCAGCGAGCGCAGCAGCGCCCGGGGAGCACCCGGCGGGACGGGGATGTCCTCCTCGTCGGCGGGAGGCGCGGGCAGCTCCTCCTCGGCCGGCTCGGCGGGCCCGGTCCGGACGGGTTCGGCGGTGGTGGTCATGCGTGCCCTCCATTCGACGCGAGGGAGCCCTCGGGCACCGGGGCGGCCTCGCCCGACATCAGTTCTCGGTAGTGCGCGCAGTCGCGCAGCAGCTCCTGGTGGGTGCCGACGGCCGCGATCCGGCCGTCGGCCAGCACCGCGACCCGGTCGGCGAGCAGCACGGTGCTGGGGCGGTGGGCGACGACCAGGGCGGTGGTGGTGCCGAGGACCTCGCGCAGCGCCCGCTCGACCAGGGCCTCGGTGTGCACGTCCAGGGCGGAGAGCGGGTCGTCCAGCACCAGGAAGGCCGGGTCGCCGACCACCGCGCGGGCCAGCGCGAGGCGCTGGCGCTGGCCGCCGGACAGGCTCAGCCCCTGCTCGCCGACCTCGGTGTCCGGGCCCTGCGGGAGCTTCTCGACGAAGCCGGCCTGGGCGGTGGCGAGGGCGGTGCGCAGCTGCTCCTCGCCGGCGCCCGGGGCGCCCATCAGGACGTTCTCCCGGACGGTGGCGGAGAACAGGGTGGGCTCCTCGAAGGCGACCGCGACGAGTTCGCGCAGCCGCTGCCGGGGCAGCTCGCGGACGTCCCGGCCGTCCAGCGTGATGGTGCCGGCGGTGGCGTCGTACAGCCGGGGGAGCAGGGCGGTGAGCGTGGTCTTGCCGCTGCCGGTGGCGCCGACCAGGGCCATCGTCTCGCCGCTGCGGACGTGCAGGTCGATGCCGGCCAGCAGGTCGGGGCTGTCCCCGGGGGCGTCGGGGTAGCGGAAGCGGACGCCGGTGAAGCGGATGCCGTCCGCGGCGGCGAGTTCGGCGGAGGTGCCCGGGTCCGGGGTCTCCGGCTCGTCCATCACTTCGAAGAAGCGGTCGGTGGCGGTGGCCGCGTCGTTGCCGTAGGCGAGCAGCCAGCCGAGCGACTCGACGGGCCAGCGCAGCGCGAGCGCGGTGGAGAGGAAGGCGACCAGGGTGCCGGCGCTCAGGCCGTCGTTCGCCACCAGGTAGGCGCCGACGGCGAGGGCGCAGCCCAGCGCGATCTCCGGCAGGCCGACGGTGATCGCCCACAGGTTGGCGAGCAGGTGCGCCTTGCGCAGCTCGGTGCGGCGCAGCTCCTGGGACTGGGCGCGGAAGCGCTCGGCCATCGAGCGGTGGCGGCCGAAGGCCTTGAGGATGCGGATGCCGAGGACGGACTCCTCGACCACGGTGGCGAGGTCCCCGTTCTGGTCCTGGGCGCGCCGGGTGGCGCCGGAGTAGCCGGTCTCGAACCGCCGGGTGACCACGAACAGCGGGACGACCGGGATCAGGGCGATCAGGGCGAGCCGCCAGTCCTGGGTGAACATCAGTACCGTGCCGGCCAGGAACATCACCGAGTTGACGATCAGGAAGACCAGCGGGAAGGCCAGGAACAGCCGCATGGTGTACATGTCGGCGGTGGCCCGGGAGAGCAACTGGCCGGAGCCCCAGCGGTCGTGGAAGGAGACCGGCAGCCGCTGGAGCTTGGCGAAGAGGTCCCCGCGCATCGCCGTCTCCAGCCCGGCCAGCGGGCGGGCCAGCACCACCCGGCGGGTGTAGAACAGCGCCGACTCGACCAGGCCGAGGATCAGCAGCAGGCCGACCAGGGGCCAGAGGCCGGCGAGGTCGCGCTCGGCGACCGGGCCGTCCACGATCCGGCCGAGGACCACCGGGACGGCGAGGGTGCTCAGCATGGCGAGCGTCGCGGCCGTCACCGAGACGGCCAGCCGGCCGCGGACGGCGCGGGCGTACGGCCACAGGCGCAGCAGGGAGCGGACCGCGGAGTGCCGCGGCCCGGGCCCGGTCCGGCCGGTTCCGTCGGGTTCGCCGGTTCTGCCGGGCTCCCCGGGGCCGTCGGTTCGGGGGCTTCCCTGGGGCGGGTTGTCGTGGTCCTGCCTGTTCTCGGCCATCGCGGTGAGGGTAGGCACAGAGCCCGTCACTTCTCATCCGGTTTTTCGCCCCTGTCGGTGCGGCCCGCCGAGAACCGGCCACCCGAATGGCCGGGTCGGGCGCCAAGGACGGGGGGCGCGCGCAGCCGTTCGTGCGGGGAGGAGTGCGCCGTGCGCCTCTTGCGAGCGCCCTGCTGATCGGCCGATGACACCTTCTGACGGATGCCTTTTGATGCGCGAGTGACAGGAGTGCACACATGACGGTCGAAACCGAACCCACCCCAGGGCCCGGCTCCGCAATCGTGCAGGTACGGGCCCAGCTCAGCCTCAGCACGACCGCGGCGCGGAACCTGGCGACGACGACCAAGTCGAAGCCGCAGATGCAGGAGATCACCTCCCGCTGGCTGCTGAGGATGCTGCCGTGGGTGCAGGTCAGCGCGGGCACCTACCGGGTCAACCGGCGGCTGAGCTTCGCCCCCGGGCAGGGCCGGGTGAGCTTCGCGAAGACCGGCTCCGCGGTGACGGTGATCGCCCCCTCGCTGGCCGAGGTTCCGGCGCTGCGCGGTTTCGAGGACGAGGAGGTGCTGGCCGAGATGGCCCGCCGGTTCGTGCAGCGGGACTTCGCGCAGGGCGACGTGCTGGTGCGGGAGGGGGAGCCGATCGAGGAGGTGTTCCTGATCGCACACGGCAAGGTGGACCGGATCGGCACCGGCAAGTACGGCGAGCAGACCGTGCTCGGCTCGCTCGCGGACGGCGACCACCTCGGCGACGAGGCGATCACCGAGGGCGGCGGCACCTGGCCGTACACCGTGCGGGCGAACACCTCCGGGGTCGCGATGACGCTGTCCTGGCCGGTGCTCCAGGAGCTGATCGGCCGCTCCGAGCCGCTGCGCGAGCAGCTGCTGGGCTTCGCCGCCGACGTCGCGCAGGCGCAGAACGAGCACGGCGAGGCGAGGATCGACCTCTCGGCCGGCCACCGGGGCGAGTACGAGCTGCCCGGCGCCTTCGTGGACTACGAGCTGAAGCCGCGCGAGTACGAGCTGAGCGTCGCGCAGACCGTGCTCAAGGTGCACACCCGGGTCGCGGACCTCTACAACCAGCCGATGAACCAGACCGAGGAGCAGCTGCGGCTGACCGTCGAGGCCCTGCGGGAGCGGCAGGAGCACGAGATCATCAACAACCCGGAGTTCGGCCTGCTCGGCAACGCCGACTTCGACCAGCGGATCCAGACCCGCGCCGGGGCGCCCACCCCGGACGACCTGGACGAGCTGCTGAGCATGCGCCGTGACACCGACTACCTGTTCGCCCACCCGCGGGCGATCGCGGCCTTCGAGCGGGAGTGCAACCGGGCCGGCGTCTACCCGTCCACCGTCGACGTCCTCGGCAAGCAGCGGCCGACCTGGCGCGGGGTGCCGATCTTCCCGTGCAACAAGATCCCGGTGTCCGGCCAGCAGACCACCGCGTTCATCGCGATGCGCGTCGGCGAGGACAACCAGGGCGTGGTCGGCCTCACCCAGGTCGGCATCCCGGACGAGCTGGAGCCGGGCCTGAACGTGCGGTTCATGGGCATCGACGAGAAGGCGATCGCCTCCTACCTGGTCAGCACCTACTACTCGGCGGCGGTGCTGGTGCCGGACGCGATCGGGGTGCTGGAGAACGTCGAGCTCGGGCACGCCCGCGGCTGAGCCCGAGCCCTCAGACGGCGGGCGCGCGCAGCAGCCGCAGCGAGCGTCCGCCGAGCACGACGGCGCCGCGCGGGCACGGTCCGTCCGGGCCCGCGGCGGTGTCGACCACCGTCTCCCAGCCGGCCGCCGTCTCCCGCCCGGCCGCCGTCTCCCGACCGGTCATCGCCTCCCGCCCGGCGGCCGGCGCCGCGCGGGGCTCGTCGGGCAGGGTGAACACCACCGGTTCGTGGCCCGCGTTGAGCAGCAGCAGGAAGCTGTCGTCGCTCAGCGGCAGTCCGGCCTCGTCCCGTTCGGACAGCGCGGTGCCGCAGAGCAGCATGCCGAGGCAGGCGGTCGGCGCGAACCAGTCGGCCTCGGTCATCTCGGTGCCCCGCGGGGTGAACCAGACGAGGTCGGGCCGGCCGCCGGGGGCGGTGGCGCGGCCGGAGAAGAACGCCCGGCGGCGCAGCACCGGGTGGGCCCGGCGCAGCCGGACCAGCCGGGCGGTGAGTTCGCACAGCTCCTGCCAGCCGGGCTGCTCCAGCAGCGACCAGTCCAGCCAGCCGACCTCGTTGTCCTGGCAGTAGGCGTTGTTGTTGCCGCCCTGGGTGCGGCCCAGCTCGTCGCCGGCGGTGATCATCGGGACGCCGGCGGAGAGCAGCAGGGTGGCCGTCAGGTTGCGCAGCTGGCGCAGGCGCAGGGAGTTGACCGCCGGGTCGGCGGTCTCGCCCTCGGCGCCGTGGTTCCAGGAGCGGTTGTCCTCGGTGCCGTCCCGGTTGTCCTCGCCGTTGGCCTCGTTGTGCTTGCGGTCGTAGGAGACCAGGTCGCGCAGGGTGAAACCGTCGTGCGCCGTCACGTAGTTGACCGAGGCGCCCGGGCGGCGGCCGGCCCGCTGGTAGAGGTCGGAGGAGCCGGAGAGGCGGTAGCCGAGCTCGCGCACGTCCGGGCGGGCGCCGCGCCAGAAGTCCCGGACGGTGTCGCGGTACTTGTCGTTCCACTCGGCCCACAGCGGGGGGAAGCCGCCGACCTGGTAGCCGCCCGGGCCCACGTCCCAGGGCTCGGCGATCAGCTTCACCCGGCTGAGCAGGGGGTCCTGGGCGACGGCGGCGAGGAAGGGGTGGTCCATGTCGACGGCGTCGCCGCCGTTCGGGCCGCCGCGGGCCAGCGCGGCGGCCAGGTCGAAGCGGAAGCCGTCCACGCCCATCTCGGCGACCCAGTAGCGCAGCGAGTCGGTGATCAGCCGGATCACCTGGGGGCGGCGGGTGTCCAGGGTGTTGCCGCAGCCGGTGTAGTCGGCGTAGCCGCGGGGGCGGTTGGGCGGGAGGCGGTAGTAGGCGGCGTTGTCGATGCCGCGCAGCGAGAGCGCCGGGCCGAGTGCGCCGCCCTCGGCGGTGTGGTTGAACACCACGTCCAGGATCACCTCGATCCCGGCGGCGTGCAGGGCGCGGACCATCCGCTTGAACTCGCCGACCTGGCCGCCGCGGGAGCCGGAGGCGGAGTAGCCGGCGTGCGGGGCGAAGTAGCCGATCGTGTTGTAGCCCCAGTAGTTGACCAGTCCGCGGGCCTGCAGGTGGTCCTCGCTGGCGTGCTGGTGCACCGGCAGCAGCTCGACGGCGGTCACCCCGAGGCGGGTGAGGTGGGCGACGGCGGCGGGGTGGGCGAGGCCGGCGTAGGTGCCGCGCAGCTGCGGCGGGACCTCGGGGTGGCGCATGGTGAAGCCGCGCACGTGCAGTTCGTAGAGCACCGTCTCGGCCCACGGGGTCCTCGGGCGGTGGTCGTCGGACCAGTCGTCGTCGTCGTGGACGACCACGGATCTGGGCACGTACGGCGCGGAGTCGCGGTTGTCCCGGACGGTGTCGGCGACGTCCGCCTCGGGCCAGTTGCGGACGGCGGAGCAGACGGCGTCGTGCGAGGTGTAACAGCCGTCCACGGCACGGGCGTACGGGTCGAGCAGCAGCTTGGCCGGGTTCCAGCGGGCGCCGGTCCACGGGTCCCAGCGGCCGTGCACGCGGAAGCCGTAGCGGGTGCCGGGGCGCACGCCGGGGAGGAAGCCGTGCCAGACCTGGACGTCCTGCTCGGTGAGGTGGTGCCGGCTCTCCCGGCCGTCCTCGTCGAACAGGCACAGCTCGACGGCCTCGGCGCCGGCCGCCCAGAGCGCGAAGTTGGTGCCCCGGCGGCCGCGCCGGTCGGTGCGGCAGCGGGCGCCGAGCGGCTGCCAGCTGCCGGGCCAGGGCGGTTCGGCGGTGCGGTGCGGACCGCCGACCGGCCGTACCCCGGCTTCCAGCTCCTGCCCTGACGCCATGGCCGCACCCTCCCTGGGCGGGGTGTCCCGGACCCCGTTCACCTTCTCCTTCCCGGATTGCGCAGATCGGAAGCCGTTGAACGGGGGCTTACCGGCGGATGGCGGCCAGGGTGGCGGGTTGACGGAACGGGGGGATTCCGGGGCGATCGGCGTGTCCCCGCGTCGATGCGCCTCGTTGTTCCCGGCGTCGGACGCGAACAGTGGGAGGGCCCCGGGATGCGGCGCCGAGGACGGGTGTGGGCGCGGGGCGCGGCGGCGGTGGCCTGCTGCCTGGCCGTCCTGACGGGTTGCGGCGGCGGTGGCTCCACGGCCGCGCCGGACGGGGACGCGGCCGCGGCCGGTGGGCGCACCGCGCCGGCGGCGCCGTCCCGGGCGGTGCTCACCGTGACGCCGGCCGACGGCGCGCAGGACGTGCAGCCGGAGGGCGCCGTCCGGGTGAACGCCGCGCAGGGCCGGCTGGTCTCCGTCCGGCTGGCCGACGCCAAGGGCACCGAGGTGCCCGGCACGATCGCCCCGGACGGCACCGGCTGGGCGCCGGACGGCCCGCTGCCGCTCGGCACCGCGTTCACCCTGGACTCCGTCGCCGAGGACGACCAGGGCCAGAAGGCGGCCCAGCACTCGGCGTTCACGACCGTCGCCCGGGCGCACACCTTCGTGGCCTTCTTCACCCCGGAGGACGGCTCCACGGTCGGCGTCGGCATGCCGGTCTCGCTGCGCTTCAGCCGTCCGATCACCGACCGGGCGGCGGTGGAGAAGGCCGTCCAGGTCGCCGCCGACCCGCCGGTGCCGGTGGCCGCGCACTGGTTCGGCGGCCAGCGGCTGGACTTCCGCCCGCAGCAGTACTGGGCGGCCGGCACCAGGGTCACGGTGGCGCTGCGGCTCAAGGACGTGCAGGGAGCGCCGGGGGAGTTCGGCACCCAGAGCCGGGACCTGCACTTCACCGTCGGCCGGGCGCAGGTCTCCACCGTCGACCTGGACGCCCACACCCTGACCGTCCGGGCCGGCCAGGGCGGCCCGGTGGTCCGGGTGCTCAAGGTCTCCGGCGGCAGCCGGGACCACTCCACCTACCGGGGCGTGATGGTGGTGTCGGAGAAGTACAAGGTGACCCGGATGGACTCGCAGACCGTCGGCATGGGCGACGAGTACGACATCAAGGACGTCCCGCACGCCATGCGGCTCACCACCTCCGGCACCTTCGTGCACGGCAACTACTGGGCGGACCAGAGGGTGTTCGGCGCCGCCAACACCAGCCACGGCTGCATCGGGCTGGCCGACGCCAAGGGCGGGGCGAGC
The DNA here is from genome assembly GCF_042798815.1 of Kitasatospora sp. NPDC057738. Lineage (NCBI taxonomy): Bacteria > Bacillati > Actinomycetota > Actinomycetes > Kitasatosporales > Streptomycetaceae > Kitasatospora > Kitasatospora sp. NPDC057738. The sequence goes on from NZ_JBHVJT010000007.1 coordinate 114,473, forward strand.
AAGGACTCCCCGGCGGGCTGGCTGTTCGAGCACACCATCCCGGGGGACGTGCTGGAGGTGACGGCCTCGTCCGGGGACTTCGTGCCGCCGCAGAACGGGCTCAACGGCTGGAACGTGCCGTGGGAGCAGTGGGTGGCGGGGAGCGCGCTGCCGCAGGCGGCGTCGGTGGGGGCGGCCGAGTCCGGGGTTCCGTCGGCCGGGCTTCCGTCGGCCGCGGTGTCCGGGCCGGCCGGGCCGTCGGCCCTGGTGTCCGTTCCGGCCGTGCCGTCGTTCACGCCGTCCGTTCCGGCCGTGGCGTCCGTGCCGTAAGGGCCGTCCAGGGGCCCGAGGGGGCTTCCGTCCCGTTCCGTCCCGACTTCACGGCTGCTTCACACGCCGTCAACCCGACTCCCCTCAGCTTTCACTCGGAAGGCTTAGTTATCCTGCTCCGGCGCGTCCGGGGTCCGGCCGGAAAGATCGGCCGGACGGTGCAACTCATGGGGGCACTCAGCGCGTCAAGTGAGTGAATACCGGGAGGGGAGAAACCGTGAAGACGGGTAAGACGGCCGGCGCAGCGATACGCACCACCAACCGCTACGGGCGCAGGAGTGCGATGGCGCTGGTCATGGGAGGGGTGCTGCTGCTCACCGCCGCCTGCAATGACGACAAGGGCAGCGGTTCGGGTGGTTCGGGCGGTTCGGCGGCCGGCGGTGGGGCCTCGGCGTCGGCCGCGGCGGACGGGGGCGGGTCGGCCACGCCGAAGCCCTCGGCCGCGGTGCTCGCCGTCGAGCCGAAGGACGGTGCCCAGGACGTTCCGCCGAACGGGCTCCAGGTGTCCGTCTCCAACGGCAAGCTCACCACGGTCGAGGTGACCGACAAGGACGGAAAGCCGGTCGAGGGGGCGATCACCCCGGACGGTGCCGGCTGGAAGCCCGCGGGGGCGCTCGCGGTCGGCATGGCGTACAAGGTGAACGCGCAGGCGAAGGACGGCGAGGGCCTGGTGGCCGCGTCCACCACCTCGTTCACCACCCTGACGCCGGACAAGAAGATCGCCACCAACGACAACATCAGCGACGGCGCCACCTACGGCGTCGGCATGATCGTCTCGGTGAACTTCAACAAGGACGTCAAGAACAAGGACGCCGTCGTCAAGGGCATCAGCATCGAGTCCAGCAACGGCACCGTGGTCAAGGGCCACTGGTTCGGCGACCGCCGGGTGGACTTCCGCCCGGAGCAGTACTGGGCGCCGGGCACCAAGGTGACCGTCAAGTACCGGCTGAAGAACGTCGAGGTCGCGCCCGGCATCTACGGCGACGTGGACAAGGACGAGCCGTTCACCATCGGCCGGTCGATGATCTCCACCGCGGACGCCAAGTCGCACCAGATGACCGTCGAGCGGGACGGCCAGAGCGCCACCCTGCCGGTCACCCTGGGCGCGGACGCCACGCCGTCCTGGGGCGGGACGATGGTGGTCATGTCCAAGGAGAAGGTCACCCGGATGAACTCGCAGACCGTCGGTCTCGGCGGCGAGTACGACATCCAGGACGTGCCGCACGCGATGCGGCTGACCACCTCCGGCACCTTCGTGCACGGCAACTACTGGGCCAGCCCGTTCGGCAAGACCAACGCGAGCCACGGCTGCGTGTCGATGCAGGACGTGAAGGGCGGCAGCGACAGCTCGGTCGCGGGCAAGTTCTTCAACGACTCGATGATCGGCGACCCGATCAAGGTCGTGAACACCAAGGAGAAGACCGTCGCGCCCTCCAACGGGCTGGGCGGCTGGAACGTGGACTGGGCCAACTGGTAGGCCCTACCCGCCGGAGGGCCCGGATACCCGGGCCCTCCGGCGAGTCCTTCGCCGCGCGGCCCGATCCTCACCCGTTGGGGTCGGGCCGCCGCGGTTTCCGGGGCGACGAGCCCCACGCGTGGCGCAACCTTTCCGGTGGCCGGATGCGTGCAACCGGTCGGGTCCGTCGGGTCCACGGGGAGTTTCTCGGATCTTCTGAGGGAGGGAATCGACGTTGAGGTCGATACGCAGAGTGGTGGCGGTCGGTCTGGTCGGCGGGGCGATGACGCTGACGGCGGCCTGCGGCGGGGGCGGCGGGGGTACGGGGGGCAGCGCGGCCAAGGCCGATCTGGGGGCCGGCGCGGCCGCTGCCACGCCCGCGGCGACGGCGCCCGCGGCGGCGCCCACCAGCGCGGTGCCGAAGGTCTCCACGGCCGCCGTGAGCATCGAGCCCAAGGCCGGTTCGGTGGACGTGGCGCCGAACGCGCTCAGGATCGGCGCGACCGGGGGCAGGCTCACCACCGTCAAGGTGAGCGACAAGGCCGGAAAGGAGGTCCCCGGCACCATCTCCGCCGACGGCGCCTCCTGGACGCCCACGGCCGGCCTGGAGGTGGGCACCGCCTACCAGGTCAGCGCGATGGCCGCGGACGCGAACGGCGCGGTCGCCACGGCGGACAGCAGCTTCACCACGCTGACGCCGACGGCGCTCGTCAAGGCCTCCGACAACGTGGACAACGACGCCACGTACGGCGTCGGCATGATCGTCTCGGTGAACTTCGGCAAGGACGTCAAGAACAAGGACGAGGTCCTGCGGGGCATCACCTTCCAGACCGACAACGGCACCGTGGTCAAGGGCCACTGGTTCAACGACCGTCGGCTGGACTTCCGCCCGGAGCAGTACTGGGCGCCCGGGACCAAGGTGGTCGTGCACTACCGGCTCAAGAGCGTCGAGATCGCCCCGGGGGTGTACGGCGCGGACCGGGACGAGCCCTTCACGATCGGGCGGTCCCAGGTTTCGACGGTTGACGCCGCGGCACACAAGATGACGGTCGTACGGGACGGTGCGTCGAGCGACATCGACATCAGCGCCGGAGCACCCGAACACCCCACCTGGAACGGCACGATGGTGGTCATGTCCAAGGAGGGCGTGGTGCGGATGCAGTCCAGCACCCTGCCCGGGATGACCGGCGCGCCGTACGACCTCCAGGTCCCGCACTCGATGCGGCTCACCGACTCCGGCACGTACGTGCACGGCAACTACTGGAGCAGCAGCAGCACCTTCGGCGAGGACAACGTCAGCCACGGCTGCGTGGGCCTCAAGGACGTCGAGGGCGGCGGCGCCAACACCTCCATGGGCAAGTTCTACGACGGCTCGCTGGTCGGCGACGTGATGGTCGTGAAGAACTCGATCCGGAAGGAGACGCTCGACCCGGCGAACGGGCTGAGCGGTTGGAACATGCCGTGGAGCAACTGGTGACCGGCTGCTGAGGCGCGTGAGGGGTCAACCCGGGATTGACGGAAGTCGGCCCGGGTGACCCCTTCTTGCTTCCGGCATATGCCGACTCGCGGAGATCGTTTGCTCATTGTCCGTACGCGGCTGCTTGCGTTCCGCAATGATGGTCCGCATGGCGGGTTGGGGCGAAGCAGATCAGTCATCGGTTCCCGGGGTCGGCGCGGTGGCCGAGGTTTCCTGGATCGACGTCCAGGGCGGCGGGCTCTCGGCGCTGGAACGGCTCACCTCCGAGGAGCTGGAGGAGCTGTACTCCGGCAGACTGTGCGACCAGTCGGCGCCCAACGAGGTGCGGCTGCCGTCCCGGCCGGAGTCCGGCCCGGTGGCCCGCAGACTGGTGCTCTCCGTCCTGGAGTCCTGGGAGCTCCACCAGCACCTGGAGGCCGGGGAGTTGCTCACCAGCGAGCTGGTCGCCAACGCGGTGCGGCACGCGGCCGGGCGCACCATCGGCCTGCACGTCAGCCGCAAGCCCGGCTGGCTCCGGATCGAGGTCCGGGACTCCTCCCGGGCGCTGCCCTGCATGATCCTCGCCGAGGCCAGGCCGGTGAACGAGCGGGGGCGGGGGCTGAAGATCGTCGACGACCTCGCCGACCGCTGGGGGGCGGACCTGCTGCCGCGGGGCAAGGGCGTCTGGTTCGAGCTGAAGGTGCGCGAGCGGCCCTGAGGGTCGGGGCGGGCCGCTCAGGGGCCCGGGTGGCTCTGGGGTCCGGGTGGGGCCGACGGTTTCCCCGGAAAACACGCAAGGCCCCCGGATTCGCCGTGGTCCGGCGGGCGGGGGCCCTTGCAGGTCATCGCGCCGGCCAAGGGGGTGCGTGCCGCGCGATGGGCGTCGGCAGTGCCAGGTCGGGCCCGCCGAAGTCATCGGCCCAGGGCGGCGTGCGGTGTCGCCCGCCGTTGGGCTGCTTCGACTATCGCACGGATCTCAGCATGCGGGCAAACCAGGCGTCTTGGAATGCAAGGCTTGTTACCTAGTTCACCTTTGGATTTTGCATAGGTTAACGCCATTGCCTGTGAATATTCACGATCGCGGCGATGTGACCATGGCTTGGCGGGCTCGCGCGGCGTGCGCGCGGACGGCGGTCGGGGAGAGGCCGCCGGAGCGGGGCGGTGGGGTCGCGGTTCCGCTGCCGCTGCGGCAGGCGCGGCAGAGGCCGCCGAGGAGGACCTGCGGTCGGCAGGGGGTCCGGCAGTCGGTGCACTCGGGGATGCGGACCGGTTGGCGGGGCCGCTCCTCGGGTTGGCGGTCCGGGGGCAGCTTGTCGATCAGGCGGCGCCGGGTGAAGCCCGCCGGACTGTGGATGTCCGGCGGCAGGCTCGCGGTGAGCGCGGCGGTGAAGAGCGGGATGGTGGCCCCTCGGTCCAGCCACTCGGCGGCCAGCGGTTCGAGCGCGGCGCAGTCGGCGGCGGAGAGGGCGAGGCGGTGGTCGACCAGGCCCAGGCCGGCGAGGGCGGCGTACGCGGCCGAGGCGGGGGAGGTGCGGTTGCGCGTTCGCTCGACAGAGGGATCGGGTGCGGCGGGCGTTGACGTCTCCCCGGTGGCGAGGAAATGCGCCCACCAGCCGTCGGGGCGGGGAGTGCGGGAGAAGTAGGTGCGGAACACCCAGCGGCACTGCCGGTCGCCGACCCGCTCGCGGACGCGACGCAGGTGACCTGCGGCGGAGAGCCTGGTGAGGGCCGAACGGCAGGCCATCTGCCCGTAGTGGGGCTGGAGGACGGCGAGGGTCTTCGCGTCCATGGCGGCGCCGTCGGGGAGGTGGTCGATGAGCGAGGCGAGGTACGCCTCGCGCGCCGGAAGGTCCGCGAAGTCGCGCGCGGAGCGGGGGAGTTGCTCGGGGGCGGACTGCTTGCCGTACCCGGGTGCGGCCATGGCGGTACAGTCGTGGGTAGCCACAGGATCGAGTCCGATCGATCGTGCCGGTCAGACCCCCGTTCGGTGCTGGTAACACCGGCGGGGGTTGTTTCGTTGGTGCGCACGCTACACGGGGGAACCGGCTGTGGCGAAGCGATGACGATAAGTCATATGTGCTGCGTGCGACGGTGGTTGGGGAGGTTATTACCTCACCGTTCCATTAAAGGGTCACTCGGTTCGCGCTGCTTGAGCTTCGGCGGCGAAGGCGACGAAGGCCGACCAGGCGGCGGGGGAGAAGGCGAGGGTCGGGCCTGCCTTGTCCTTGGAGTCGCGGACGTGGATGGTGGTGGGGGAGGGGGCGACTTCGACGCATGCGCCGCCTTGATCGTTGCTGTAGCTGGACTTGAACCACTCGTGGTCGCTCAAAGCTCCTCCGCTACCTTTCTGATGAAGTCCGCCGAGTCCTCGGCACCGAGTGCCTGCTGGCTGATCATGCCATGGCGGCGGTTCAGGACGCTTACCTTGTCCGGGTCTGCGTACAGAACCCCGGTTTCTTGCCCCTCGATGTAAGCGAAGTGCTCGTGCTCGGGGGACTCCAACAGGATCAGAGAGCCGCCGAGTCCCTGGTAGGCGCCGCGTCCGACAGGAAGTACCTGTACTGACACATTGCGCAACTTGCCGACCTCCAGCAGGTGATGGAGCTGCCGCTTCATGCATGCTCGTCCGCCGACCATTGACCGTAGTGCGGCTTCGTAGACGACGAAGCTGAACATCACAGTCATCGAGCGATCCAGCCTTTCCTGGCGCTGGAGTCGCGCCGCCACTCGTGCTTCGACGGTTTCGTCGTCCAGGGGAGGGCAGCTGTGGCTCAGCAGCTCTCGGGCGTACTCTTCGGTCTGGAGCAGTCCGGGGATGAGCAGCCCTTCGAACCACTGGATTGCGATCGCCACGCTTTCTGCATCCGTGTAGCCCTGCGAGTAGGAGGGGAACTTCTCCGGCGTCAGGTAGTCCGCCGCCCCCAGCAGCATCCCCTTCGCGTCGCACAGTTCATCCGCTGCCTGAAGCAGCTTGAGCGACGGCCGCCGCCTCCCCGCCTCCATCGACCGCACGCTCTCGATGTCGTAGCAGGCCGCCTTGGCCAACTGCTCCCGGGTCACGCCCGCCTTCGTACGCCACCGCTTGAGCTGGTCGCCGCAGTACTTCCACGACATCGGGTTTTCCTTCGGCGTGCTCACGGCCCCCGTGCTCCTCCCTACCCTGGTCGCAGGGCGGTTCAAGCTCTCGCTGTACATATCGCGTTACTGCTGAGGCTATGCCCGCCTGCCGAGGCTTGAAGGGTGAAGTGGCCGAACTCAGCTCTTGCGAGTGAAGCCGTCCGTACGCCCCCAAGGACTCTGATGCTCACTCACCCCGTCGATGTCGTCGAGTGGATGTTCCCCCGCCTCCCTCGCAGCGCCGGCCGCGCCCGGATCCGTTTCATCCGGCAGGCCTTCGAGTGGGAGGTGCCCGTCGACTCCGCCGAGACCGGGCTCGTCCTCCTCAGCGAACTCGTCACCAACGCCTGCCGTCACGCCCGTTCCCCGCGCGACCGGATGATCGGCGTCCGCGTCCTCCTCCCCACGGACTCCCTCCTCCGCATCGAGGTCTCCGATGCGAACGCCACGCTCCCGACCCTGCGCCACGCCACCTTCGACGACGAGTCCGGCCGTGGCCTCGGACTCGTCGCCTCCCTCTCCACCTCCTGGGGCGCCCACCCGCGCGGTGAGGGCTACATCGGCAAGACCGTCTGGTGCGAACTGGCCCTCCCCGCCCCGGCCAACCCGCACGGCTGAGCCCGTTCTCCGGGCGCACGCAACTGGCGTCGCGCCGGAGCGCGTCCTGATCTTCGACGGCGTCGGAAGTCGCCGCCCGAGAGGATCAGGAGACCACCGTGCGCCCCCTTCCCTGGCCGCCGTCCGCCCCGATCAGGACCGAGCGGCTCGTGCTCCGCGAGCCCGAGGTCCGGGACCGTGCGGCGTTCATCGAGCTGCTGGCCTCGCCGGAGGTGAACACCTACCTCGGTGGGGCCCGGCCGCGTGACGAGATCGAGCGCGAGATGCCCGGGGCGCCCAGCCGCAGCCCCGGCGTCCTCGCGGTCGATCTCGACGGGGAGACGATCGGCCAGGTCCTGCTCCGCAAGGAGGCGGGGCGCGTCGGCCGGGTCGGCGAGAGGGCCGAGCTCGGCTACCTGTTCCTGCCGCAGGCGTGGGGGCGCGGCTACGCCGCCGAGGCGTGTGCGGCGGCACTCGACTGGTTCGCGGGCGTGCTCCCCGGCGAGCCGGTGGTGCTCGCCACCCAGACCGCGAACCTCCCCTCGATGCGCCTCGCGGCGAAGCTGGGCTTCACCGAGGTGGAGCGCTTCGAGGCCTTCGGCGCCGACCAGTGGCTCGGCCTGTGGTCCCCGCCGCCGGCCCGCGACTGACCACAAGGTTCGCCGCCCGCACAGGAAGTCGGCCCGCCCGACTTCCTGTGCTCACCCCCCCGGGTCAGTTCCACGGTTCCCCGTCGGGGTCTTCGCCCAGCACCTTCGCGGCGGCCACGCAGAGGTCCCTGCCGTAGATCTGATTGCTGCCGTACTCGGAGCCCCACAGGTCGGTGGCGGCCCGGGCCACGGCGCGCCGGCTGAACTCCTCGTCGACTCGCCACGTGCGAATCCGCACGGCCATCTCCGTGGTGACCGTTGCCGGGTCCACAAGGTTGGGTTTCATTCCGGCGACGCCAAGACGTGTCCGACAGTTCCGGCCGGGCCGTCGATCAGTCCTTCGCCTCGACCTCGACGGCGGCCCGGATGTCCAGTGTGCGCCGGGCCAGTTCCTCGGGCTCGCTGGCGCCCGTCTCGTCGACGACGATGCCGACGGTGGTGCCGTCCGCCCAGGCGCAGGTGGTCTGGAACGCGGCAGGGTAGTCGAGCACCGCGCAGTCCAGCGCGCCGCCGAGGGGGCCGGTCGGATAGTCCTGGCGGTCAACCACCGGATCACCCGACGGGTCTCTCATCGTCAGCCTGCCGAAGTACTTGTCCAGCTCCCGCCGGACGTCCGGGTAGCTGCCGGTCAGCCCGATCACGATCAGCGTGGTCCTGGTCGACCCGGCGGCGCCGTAGCCGGCGACCGTCAGCTCCCGGTACGGCCGCAGGGCCGTCATCCGCCGCTCGTAGTCGGCGCGCAGGGCCAGGGTGCTGCCCTCGTCCGGGAGCCGCACCTGGTCGCCGATCCGGTCCGCGAGCACGATCCGGTGCCGTGTCGGGGCGCCGGCCCCGGTCACCGCCGCGACGGTCAGCGCGGCGAACAGGCCGACGACCACGACCCCCGCGATCAGAGCCTTGCGCGGTACCCGCCGGTGCCAGGGCAGCGGAGCCACCGGCTCCAGGGTGTTCGCCCAGATCGCCCGGAGGCCGCTGGGCTTCTCGGCCCCCTGGGCACTCCCGGAAGCAGTCGCATCGTCACTCTGCACGGGGCCGGATCCTACGGCAGCGCCCGGAAGGCCCGCCGGGGTTTTCCGGGCGCCGACGCCTCCGGTGGCAGCCGCATCCCCAGCCTCACGGGACGGAACGCCCAGGGACATCGCGGATGTTCGTACAACCTGCTTCTCGTCAGCCGGCCGATGCCTCGACCTCAGGGCCGTCGGCATTCGGAGTGAACCATGACGACGCCCTCCGAACAGGGCAAAGGCCACCGGGCGCGCCCATGGCCGCTCCCGCACGCCCCTGCCTCTGGATCCGATGCGGCGTCAGGATGGCAACCGGTTGTGTCCGTCCCAGCGACAGGAGAACAGCATGGGAGACCACTCGAAGCCGCCGCAGGACCCGAGCCAGGGGACTCCGCCGCCGAACAACGCCGATGGGAAGGTCACCCCGCCCCCGCCGAGCAACGGCAAGCACAAGAAGTGATGACGAGCGACGACGGGGGCCTGGCCGGGTACCGGGCAGGCCTGTACGTGGAGATGGAGCGGCGTGGGGCGTGGCCGGAGGATTCGCCGTGGCTGCGCGACGCCTTCGCCGTGCTGCCGCGCGACCGGTTCGCGCCGGACCGGTTGTGGCGGTGGGACGGCCGGTCCTACGTGCCGATCGACCGCGCGGAGGACCGGGACAGGTGGGCCGCCGAGCTGTACTCCGGCGTCGATGCGCCAGCCGTCACCCAGCTCACCGGCGGCCTCCCGTCGTCGTCGCTGTCCGCACCCTCCGTGGTGGCGGACATGCTGGACAGCCTCCGGGTGGAGCCGGGGCACCGGGTGTGGGACATCGGCACCGGGCAGGGCTGGACTGCGGCGCTGTCCGCCTGGCGGGCCGGGCCGGGCCGGGTGGTCACCACCGAGGTCGACGAGCACCTGGCCGCGTTCGCCCGGGCCAGGCTCGCGGACGCCGGGCTCGACGTCGAGGCGGCGGCAGGGGACGGTACCGGCGGCGGGGTGCCGGGCGGCGGTCCGGTCGACCGCCTCCACGCCGCCTACGCCGTCGAGACCGTCCCCTGGTCCTGGGTGGCGGCGGTCCGGCCGGGCGGACGGATCGTCCACCCCTGGGGCCGGCTGGGGTACGTCGCCCTGACCGTCGCCGACGACGGTGCCGCCGCCCACGGCTGGGTCCACGGCCTGGCCCAGTTCATGGGCGACCGGACCGGCCCGGCCCAGCCGGGCACCGGCCCCGCCGCGTACGCGCAGGTGCGTGGCGACGCCGAACCCGAGACCCGCCGGGCACTGGACCGCGACCCGGCCGGCCTGGAGGACTGGCACCTCCGGTTCGCGCTGCGCGTCGCCGTCCCGGAGGCCGTGCTGTTCACCGAACAGCGCGCGGACGGGCCGGCCGCCCTGGTCCACGACGGGGACCGCTCATGGGCCGAGATCCGCCCGGGCACGGATGGTCGGCCGCTGCTCCTCCAGGGCGGGCCGCGCCGCCTCGGCGACGAACTGCTGGCCGCCTGGTCCCAGTGGGAGGACCTGGGGCGTCCCGAGCTGTACGACTACGGCATCACCGTCACCCCCGACTCCCAGTGGGCGTGGCAGGGCGCCCCGGACACCGGCCCGCGCTGGCCGATCGGATCCCCGCACCCGGCCGTGCGATGACCGTGAGCAGTGCCGATCGAGGAGCCCCGGCGTTCACGCCCGGGGCCCTCGCCCGTTTCCGTCGCCTTCGAGCCCGGCCCCTCCACCTGAGGTCCGCCGCGCAGCAAGTCGGCCCGGCCGACTTCTCACGCTGCGCGGCCCATGGACGACACCCCGGGGTCAGGAGATCGAGAAGCCCATCCGGTTCACCACCGGGGTCATCGGCACGTACATCACCTGCGCGTAGCAGGTCGTCGGGTGCGCCGTGGACCCGGCCGGGCAGCCGACCTCCGACCGGGCGGCCACGATCACGCCGCGGGCCTCCATGTCGCCGTTCGGGCCGGACGGGTTCGCCAGTGCCGGGCCGCCGCTGTCGCCCTTCGCGGCGATCGCCCGTCGGTCGCCGCCCTTCGACTCCGCGACGTCCACCGGCTTGATCCTCGTGCCCTCGTCGTTCGTCGTCTCCACGTCGACCCGCTTGATCTGCACGTCGCACTTCCACCCCGACTGGGCACCGCTGAGGCAGATCAGGTCCCCGACGTTGTTCCGCCCGGCCCCGTAGGTGTGCCGGGACGAGCCGCCCCTGTCCGACCAGGCGCCGTCGTAGAACCGGCCGCCGCCGCTCCCGCTGATCGCGATCATGCCGACGTCCAGGCCGTCCCCGACCGAGGACAGGTCGCCGATGTAGCTCCCGGTGCCGTTGTAGTACCGGCCGCCGCCGCAGTGCGCGGCGGTCAGTACCACCTTCGTCCCGCCCTTCCAGCCGCTGAACGCCGTCGAGCAGAACGACGCCTTTCCGGTGCTCACCTCGGCACCCGCGTAGTGCGGCGCGCTGTCGGAGTGCCGGCTGCCGGACAGCGCGACCGGGGTCTCCTCGACGCCGGCCGTCACCGGCATCCCGGCGATCTCGGCGGCCTGCCGGGAGTACGCCTGCACGGCCGTGTCACCGCCGGTCAGCTGCTTCGCCTTCGCCCGCGCGTACGTGATCGCGATGGCGGTGCCGTCCTCCTGCGGGCCGATCGACGTCCACGCGTCGCGCGCCACGGCGGCGGTGAACCGGTCGATCGCGGCGCGCATCTCGGCGCGGGAGTACGGGCTCCGGTGGACGTCGACGGTGAAGCCGGGGCCGGCACTCGCGGCGTTCGCGTCGAGCAGGGAGCGGACCTCGGCCGGGGCCTCGCCCTTCCAGTAGATGTCGGCGTGCTGGTTCGCCGGGTCGATCACCGTCCCGGCATAGCCGACGGCCGCCGGATCCCCGGACTCCACCCAGTCCTGCACCGGGTCCGTCATGCGGTGGAGCAGCTGCTGGGCCTGCGGGTCGCGGAGCACCGGCAGGCTGACGGACAGGTACGGCTCGTCCTGAACGGTGTCGACGGCGACCAGGCCGGAGGCGATCACGGTGGTCAGGACCAGGGACAACGCGAGGCGGGAGCGGCGCACGGGCGGGTCCTTCCGGCATGTGTCGACGGGTCGGTACTCAGCGTAGGGGTGGATGAACGGTCCGCTACGTCCGGACGTCGCGGCCCGGGCCGGCAGTCGGTGCACGCGTGGGGCGGCGCGCCCCCGGGAGGGGCGGGGCGGCGTCCCGGGGGCGGGTGGGGCGCCTGCGCCCCCGGCCCGTTCCGGCCCGGCCCGGTCCGGTGGCGGCCGCGCAGGAAGTCGGGCCTGTCGACTTCCTGCGCGGGCGGATAGCATCGGGCCCGTGAACCTGTACTGGCACGTCGTGCTGCCACCGCTCAGCGCCTGATCGGGCGCGCGCTTCGGTGGCTTGACCCCTGCGACCCCGGCCCGGCCCGATGGCGGCCGCCGTGGGCCGACGGCGTGCGCCCGTTCTCGGAACCAGTTCCCCCGACGGTTTTCGACGACGGAAGTCCACGACTGTGCCGAATCGTTTGTCCTCGCCCGCCCGTTCCCTTCCCACGGCTCCCCGCCGCACCCGCCCGCGCGGTGGCGCGGGGCCGATCCTGATCGCCGCCGTCCTCTGGGGCACCACCGGGACGGCCAGTTCGCTGGCGCCCGGCGGGGCCCCGGCGGCGGGGATCGGGGCCGCCGGGCTGGTGCTCGGCGGGCTGCTGCTGCTCCTCACCGACCGCGCCGCCCGCGCGCTGCCCCGGGTGTGCGGGCCGCGCGAACGGTGGCTGCTCGCCGCCGGCGCGGTCGCGGTGGCCGGGTATCCGGTCACCTTCTACCCGGCGGTGGGCCGTACGGGCGTGGCGGTGGCCACCGTGATCGCGCTCGGCAGCGCGCCGGTGTTCACCGGGCTGCTCGGCTGGCTCACCCGGCAGGGGCGGCCGGGCGGGCGGTGGGCCGGGGCCACGGCGCTGGCCGTGCTCGGCTGCGCGCTCCTGGTGCTGGGCCCCGAACTCGCCGGGGGCGGCGGTGCGGTGGACCCGCTGGGGGTGCTGCTGGCGGCGCTCTCGGGGCTCTCGTACGCCGGCTACTCGCTGATCGGCGGGCGGCTGATCACGGCCGGGCACCCCTCGGGCGGGGTGATGGGCGCGATGTTCGGCGGTGGCGCACTGATCGTGCTGCCGGTGCTGCTCGCGGGTGACCTGGAGTGGCTCGCCTCGGCGCGCGGGGCGGGCGTGGTGCTGCACCTCGCGGTGGTCACCACCTTCCTCGCGTACTGGCTGTTCGGCCACGGCCTGCGGCACACCAGCGCCCAGACCGCCACCACCCTGACCCTCGCCGAACCGGCCGTCGCGGCGGTGCTCGGCGTGGCCGCCCTGGGCGAGCGCCTGCCGGCGCTCTCCTGGTGCGGCCTCGCCGTCCTCGCCGCCGGCCTGGCCTTCCTGGCGCTCCCCGCCCGGCGGTAGGGCGGCCGCCCCTGCACGGGAAGTCGGCTCGGCCGACTTCCCGTGCGGCAGCGGGGAGTTCGCGGAAGCCGGTTGCCGTCGGTGGTCCCGTCTGTTGGGCTTGCGGGCGGCGGGTCCGACCGAGGCCGCCGACTTCCGTGCCGTACGAGGGGAATCCCGCCATGCCCGACAGCGCCACCGGCCCGCTCGACCTGCTCGCCCGCTACCGGCGGGCGATGCTCGACCTGGACGCGGACGCCCTGGCCGACCTCTACGCGGAGGACGGGGTGCACGAGTTCCCGTTCCTGTTCCCCGGGGTGCCCGAGCGGTACCGGGGACGGGAGGAGATCCGGGCCGGGTACCGCGCGATCTGGGGCCCGAGTGCGGCGCGGCCGCGGGAGATCCGGGAGGTGGCCGTCCACCCGGGCGCCGATCCGGAGGTGCTCACCGTCGAGCAGCAGGTGGTCGGGACGCACGCCGGCACCGGCGAGCCGTTCACCGTGCCGGGCCTGCTGGTGATGCGGGCCCGGGACGGGCTGCTGGTGCACGTCCGGGACTACATGGACGGCCTGGGCGTGGCCCGTGCGATGGGGCGGCTGGGTGCTGTCGCCGCGCGGCTGGAGGCCGGGGAGTAGGGCACCGGCCCGGCCGGCCTCCGACGCGGGCCGGTCAGAGGGCGAAGTGGGCGGCGATGCCGTCGAGGACGCAGTCGAGGCCGGTCTCGAACTGCCAGTCGGGGTCGTCCTTGCGGGTGGCGGTGTGGAGGTAGCGCCGGTAGTTGGGGTAGCGGCCGGTGTCCATCAGCCAGGTCATCCGGGGGGCGAGGCCGGCCCGGGTCTGGTCGCCGTCGGACCAGCCGCGCTCGCGGCGCAGGGTGTTCAGGGTGACCTCGGTGGTGACCGAGCCGTGGACGTAGCCGGTGACGGTGCGGAACACCGCCATGGTGGTGTCGGCGTCCAGGCCGTGCTCGGCCAGGGCGGCGAACGCGTGCTCGGGGACGGCGAGTTGGTGGGGGCTGAGGGAGAACGGGGTGGCCGCCCGGACGGTCCACGGGTGGGCCAGGTGCATGGCCCGCAGGTTGAGGGCCAGGGCGCGCATGGTGTCCCGCCAGTTCTCGGCGGGGGTGCCCAGCGGGAGCCGGCCGTAGACGAAGTCGACCATCAGCTCGATGAGCTCGTCCTTGCCGGAGACGTACCGGTAGGCGGCCATCGGGGCGACGCCGAGTTCGGCGGCGAGCCGGCGCATGGTGACGGCCTCCAGGCCCTCGGCGTCGGCGACGGCGACGGCGGCCTCGGCGATCCGCTGCGGGGTCAGGGTGGTGCGCGGCGCGGGGGCCGGGCGGGCCAGGCGCTCCCAGAGCGAGACCGGGGGCGTGTCGTCGCCGGCGGGGGTGTCCCCGGCTGGGGCCTGCTGAGCGGGCACGGGGCGGGCTCCTTCCGACTGGGGTCGGGCCCACCGTAGCACTCCGCGTGTACGGCGTATCCACAGTGGACGGCGTACACGCTGATGTGTACGTTGTATCTGACAGATACGCCGTACACAGCATTCGTCCCGGAGGGGGATTCCCATGTCCACGGAGCAGAGCCTGACGGAGCAGCACCTGAAGGAGCGGCACCTGAAGGTCGCCGTCCTCGTCGGCAGCACCCGCGAGGGCCGCCTCGGCCCGGTGGTCACCGACTGGCTGCTCGGCCACCTGGAGGCCCACGGCGACCTGACCGCCGACCGGATCGACCTGGTGGAGACCCCGCTGCCCACCACCTTCCCGTCCTTCGGCGGCGAACTTCCGCCGGGCGACGCCGAGTTGCTGGCCGCCGTGTCGCCCCGACTGGAAGCGGCCGACGCCTTCGTGATCGTCACGCCCGAGTACAACCACAGCTTCCCGGCTCCGCTGAAGAACGCCATCGACTGGCACAACCGGCAGTGGCACGGCAAGCCGGTCGCCTTCGTCTCGTACGGCGGCCTGTCCGGGGGCCTGCGGGCCGTCGAGCAGCTCCGGGTGGTACTGGCCGAGCTGAACGCCGCGACGATCCGCAACACGGTGAGCTTCCACGGCGCCGGCCAGTGCTTCGACGCCGACGGCAAGGCGATCGACCCGGCCGCCGACGCCGCCGCCAAGACCATGCTCGACCAGCTCGTCTGGTGGGCCCAGGCGCTGCGGGACGCCCGCCGGGCCCGCCCGTTCGCGGCCTGAGCCGGGGCGGGGGGCGGACACCATGGCCACGGAACCGGTCGAGGAGCAGGCGGAGGGCCGGGCGGAGGGCCGGGCCGAGAGGCAGTCCGAGAGGCAGGCCGAGGGCCAGGCCGAGGAGCGGCCCAAGCCGCCGTTGCTCGGTGTCATCGGGCTGATGCTCGGCATCTTCCTCTCGGCCCTCGACGGGCAGATCATCGGCACCGCGCTGCCGACCGTCGTCGGCGACCTCGGCGGACTGGAGCACCTCTCCTGGGCGGTCACCGCCTACCTGCTGACCTCCGCCGCGGCCACCCCGCTCTGGGGCCGGCTCGGCGACCTGTACGGGCGCAAGGGCGCCTACCAGTGGGCGGTGGTGGTGTTCCTGGCGGGCTCGGTGCTGGCCGGACTCGCCCAGGACATGGGGCAGTTGATCGCCTTCCGGGGCCTCCAGGGGATCGGCGCGGGCGGGCTGATGGTCGGCGCGCTCTCGGTGATCGGGGTGCTCGTCCCCGCCTCCGACCGGGCGCGGGTGCAGTCGGTGGTCGGCGTGCTGATGCCGATCGCCTTCGTCGGCGGACCGCTGCTCGGCGGCTTCCTCACCGAACGGCTGAGCTGGCGCTGGGCCTTCTACGTCAACCTGCCGGTCGGGCTGGTCGCGCTGCTCGCGGTCGGCGTCGGGGTACGGCTGCGGACCGAGCGGGTGCGCGCCCCGTTCGACCGGGCCGGGGTCGTCCTGCTGACCACCGGCATCCTCGCGCTCACCCTGGTCAGCAGCTGGGGCGGCGCCGCCTACTCCTGGACCTCCCCGGTGCTCCTCGGCACGGCGCTCGTCGCGCTGGTCGCGCTGGGCTGGTTCGTCCGGACCGAACTGCGCGCCCCCGGGCCGCTGATCCCGCCCGCGCTGTTCCGCGACCGCAACTTCACGGTGGCGCAGGTGCTCGGCTTCCTCGCCGGCGCGGTGATGATCGCCCTGGTCGGCTACCTGCCGCTCTACCTGCAACTGGCCCGGGGCGCCTCACCCACCGCCGGCGGCCTGCTCCTGCTGCCGCTGATGCTCGGCATGATGGGCACCCAGCTGGTGACGGCGCGGCTGATGGGCCGGCCGGGCGGCGAGCGGCGCTACCCGCTGCTGGGCGGCGCGCTCACCCTGGTCGGCGCCGCACTGCTGCTGCTCCTGCGCACCGACACCCCGATCGCCCTGGCCTCGGCCCTCACGGCCGTCGCCGGGATCGGCCTCGGCCTGGTGATGCAGAGCACCCTGCTGACCTCGATGGGGGCCGTGCCGCCCCGGGACATGGGCGCGGCGATGGGCGTGGTCACGCTGCTGCGGAGCATCGGCGGCTCGCTCGGCATGGCGGCGCTCGGCGCGGTCTACACGGCGCGGCTCACGGACTCCCTCACGGAGCGCCTCGGGTCCGCCGAGGCCGGCCGGCTCACCGGCGGCGGGCTGACCCCGGCCTCCCTCGACAACCTCCCGGCGGAGGTCCGCGACGCCGTCGGGGCGGCGGTCACCGGCGGCCTGCACGGCACGGTCGTGGGCGGGGTCCTGCTGGCGGCCGCGGCGACGGCCTTCGCCTGCCTGGTCCGCCCGAGCCGGGCCCCGCGGCCGGCCGGAGCCGGAACCCGGACCGATGCCCCGGCCGATGCCCCGGCCGAAGCCCGGGCGGAGACGAAGTCCGAAGCCCGGACCGATGCCCCGGCCGATGCCCGGGCGGAGACGAAGGCCGAAGCCCGGACCGAGACGAAGGCCTGAGGCGTACGAGGCACGCGAAGCGGCCCCCGGCGGAGCAGGACTCCGCCGGGGGCCGTCAGGCTGTCGGGATCAGCGGGTGATCAGCACTCGATGACGTTCACGGCGAGGCCGCCGCGCGAGGTCTCCTTGTACTTGATCTTCATGTCGGCCCCGGTCTCCTTCATCGTCTTGATCGCCTTGTCCAGCGAGACGTGGTGCCGTCCGTCGCCGCGCAGGGCCATCCGGGCCGCGGTGACGGCCTTGACGGACGCCATGCCGTTGCGCTCGATGCACGGGATCTGGACCAGGCCGCCGACCGGGTCGCAGGTGAGGCCGAGGTTGTGCTCGATGCCGATCTCGGCGGCGTTCTCGACCTGCTCGGGGGTGCCGCCGAGGACCTCGGCGAGGCCGCCCGCGGCCATCGAGCAGGCGGAGCCGACCTCGCCCTGGCAGCCGACCTCGGCGCCGGAGATGGAGGCGTTCTCCTTGAAGAGCATGCCGATGGCGCCGGCCGCGAGCAGGAAGCGGACGATGCCGTCGTCGTCGGCGCCCGGGATGAAGTTCAGGTAGTAGTGCAGGACGGCCGGGATGATCCCGGCGGCGCCGTTGGTCGGCGCGGTGACCACCCGGCGCCCGGAGGCGTTCTCCTCGTTGACGGCCATCGCGTAGAGGGTCACCCACTCCATCGCGTTGGCCGGCCCGATGCCCTCGGCGCGCAGCGCACGGGCGCCGGACGCGGCCCGGCGGCGGACCTTCAGCCCGCCCGGCAGGATGCCCTCGCGGGACATGCCGGCCCGCACGCACTCCTGCATCACGGACCAGATCTCCAGCAGACCGGTCCGGATCTCCTCCTCGCTGCGCCAGGCCTTCTCGTTCTCCAGCATCAGGCCGGAGATCGACAGGCCGGTCTCCCGGCTGAGCCGCAGCAGCTCGTCACCGGTGCGGAAGGGGTACTTCAGCGCGGTGTCGTCGGGCTTGACCCGGTCCGCGCCGATCGCGTCCTCGTCCACCACGAAGCCGCCGCCGACCGAGTAGTAGGTCTTCTCCAGCAGGGTCGAGCCGTCCGCCGCGTACGCCCACAGGGTCATGCCGTTGGCGTGGTACGGCAGCGAGCGGCGGCGGTGCAGGACCAGCTGGGTGTCCGGGTCGAAGTCGATGGTGTGCTCGCCGACCAGGTTGATCCGCTTCTCGGCGATGATCCGCTCGACGTCCTTGTCGGCCTGGTCGACGTCGACGGTGCGGGGCGAGGCGTTCTCCAGGCCCAGCAGGACGGCCTTCGGGGTGCCGTGGCCGTGGCCGGTGGCGCCGAGCGAGCCGTACAGCTCGGCGCGCACCCCCGTCACCCCGTCCAGGAGGCCTTCGGAGCGCAGTCGGCGGGCGAACATCCGGGCGGCGCGCATCGGGCCCACGGTGTGGGAGCTCGACGGGCCGATGCCGATGGAGAAGAGGTCGAAGACGCTGATGGCCACGGGGGACGTCCTTGTCTGGTCTCGTGGAAGGACTTGCGGGCAGGGAGGGGCCGACACGGGACGGGGCACCGCGCGCACTGTCCAGTGTGCGCGGTGCCCCGGGGTGCCAGGTACGCCGGAGGGGTGAGGCCGGTCACCCCGCCCGAACGATCACCGGAGTGATCAGAGGTTCGGGTACAGCGGGTACTTGTCGGCCAGGGCGCTGACCCGGGCCTTGAGCGCGGTGGCGACGGTCTCGTCGAAGGCGGGCTTGAGCGCCTCGGCGATGATGTCGGCGACCTCGCGGAAGTCCTCGGCCTGGAAGCCGCGGGTGGCCAGGGCCGGGGTGCCGATGCGCAGGCCCGAGGTGACCATCGGCGGGCGCGGGTCGTTCGGGATCGCGTTGCGGTTGACGGTGATGCCGACCTCGTGCAGGCGGTCCTCGGCCTGCTGGCCGTCGAGCTGGCTGTTGCGCAGGTCGACCAGGACCAGGTGGACGTCGGTGCCACCGGAGAGCACGCTGGCGCCGGCCTCGGCCACGTCGGCCTGGAGCAGGCGCTCGGCGAGGATGCGGGCGCCGTCCAGGGTGCGCTGCTGGCGCTCCTTGAACTCCTCCGAGGCCGCGACCTTGAAGGCGACCGCCTTGCCGGCGATCACGTGCTCCAGCGGGCCGCCCTGCTGGCCGGGGAAGACCGCGGAGTTGATCTTCTTGGCGTACTCGGCCTTGGACAGGATGACGCCGCCGCGCGGGCCGCCCAGGGTCTTGTGGGTGGTGGTGGTGACCACGTCCGCGTACGGCACCGGGTTCGGGTGCAGCCCGGCGGCCACCAGACCGGCGAAGTGCGCCATGTCCACCATGAGCAGCGCGCCGACCTCGTCGGCGATCCGGCGGAACGCGGCGAAGTCGAGCTGGCGCGGGTAGGCCGACCAGCCGGCGATGATCAGCTTCGGCTGGTGCTCCTTGGCGAGGCGCTCGACCTCGGCCATGTCGACCTGGCCGGTCTTCTCGTCCACGTGGTACGCGGCCACGTTGTAGAGCTTGCCGGAGAAGTTGATCTTCATGCCGTGGGTCAGGTGACCGCCGTGGGCCAGGCTCAGGCCCAGGATGGTGTCACCCGGCTGGATCAGCGCGAACATCGCGGCGGCGTTGGCCTGCGCGCCGGAGTGCGGCTGGACGTTGGCGTGCTCGGCGCCGAACAGTGCCTTGATGCGGTCGATCGCGATCTGCTCGACCACGTCGACGTGCTCGCAGCCGCCGTAGTAGCGGCGGCCGGGGTAGCCCTCCGCGTACTTGTTGGTCAGCACCGAGCCCTGGGCCTCCATGACCGCCACCGGGGCGAAGTTCTCGGAGGCGATCATCTCCAGGGTGGTCTGCTGGCGGTGCAGCTCGGCGTCGACCGCGGCGGCGATCTCCGGGTCGAGGGCGTGCAGGGACTGGTTGAGAACCGTCATGGTGTGGTCTTCCCGGGAGGAGGAGGGAAAGGGGCCGGGGCGGGGCGGACCGCCGTGCGCGGCCCGTCCCGTCGGGTGGCTCAGCCCTGGGGGTTGATGAGCGCGTCGTACTCGTCGGCGCTGAGCAGCTCGTCGGTGGCCTCGACGCGCACCTTGAACAGCCAGGCGTTCCCGAACGGGTCCGCGTTCACGGAGGCCGGGTCGTCGATGACGTCCTGGTTGATCTCGGTGACCTCGCCGGTCACCGGGGAGTACAGGTCGCTGACCGACTTGGTGGACTCCAGCTCGCCACAGGTCTCGCCGGCGGTCACGGTCTCGCCGACCTCGGGCAGCTGCACGTAGACGATGTCACCGAGGGCGGTGGCGGCGTGCTCCGTGATGCCGACCGTGGAGACACCGTCCGCGGCCGCGGTCAGCCACTCGTGCTCCTTGGTGTACTGCAGGTGCTGGGGGTTGCTCATGGCGTCATTCTCCAGGATGGGAAGCGGGTACGACGAAGCGGGCCGCCGCGCGGACGGCCGCGACGTGCGCAAACGGAAAAACGGGGGCCTCGGCGAAGGCTCAGCGGGCGCGCTTGTAGAACGGCAGCGCCACGACCTGGACGGGCTCGTGCTTGCCGCGCACGTCCACCGCGACGGTGGTGCCGGGGACGGCGTGGGCGGCGTCGACGTAGGCCATCGCGATCGGCTTGCCCAGGGTCGGGGACGGCGCGCCCGAGGTGATCCGGCCGATCGGCTCGCCCTCGGTGGAGACCACGGTGTACTCGGCGCGCGGCACCCGCTTGCCCTCGGAGACCAGGCCGACCAGCACCTTCGGCGGGTTGGTCTCGGCCGCGGCGGCGGCCTGCTCCAGCGCCTTGCGGCCGATGAAGGCGCCCTCGTTGGTGGTCTTGTCGAAGCGGACGACCCGGCCCAGGCCGGCGTCGAACGGGGTGAGGTCGGTGGACAGCTCGTGCCCGTACAGCGGCATGCCGGCCTCCAGGCGCAGCGTGTCGCGGCAGGACAGGCCGCACGCGATCAGGCCGTGGCCCTCGCCCGCGGCGGTCAGCGCCTGCCAGACCGGCTCGGCGTCGGCCGGCCGGCAGAAGATCTCGAAGCCGTCCTCGCCGGTGTAGCCGGTGCGGGCGAGCAGCACGTCGCGGTCGGCCACCCGGGCCGGGAGGATCGCGTAGTACTTCAGGCCGGGCAGGTCGGCGTCGGTGGTCTTCGCCAGGATGCCGGTGGCCTCCGGGCCCTGGACGGCGATCAGCGCGTAGGTGTCGCGGTCGTCGGTGACGACGGCGTCGAAGCCCTTGGCGCGGGCGATCAGCTCGTCGAGGACCAGCTGGGCGTTGGAGGCGTTGGCGACGACCAGGAAGGCGTCCTCGCGCAGGCGGTAGACGATCAGGTCGTCCAGGATGCCGCCGTCCTCGGCGCAGATCATGGTGTAGCGGGCGCGCAGCACGCCCAGCGCGGAGACGAAGCCGACCAGCGCGTGGTCCAGCATCTCGCCCGCCTGCGGGCCGGTGACGGTGATCTCGCCCATGTGCGAGAGGTCGAACAGGCCGGCCTGGGTGCGGACCGCGAGGTGCTCCTCGCGCTCGCTGCCGTAGCGCAGCGGCATGTCCCAGCCGGCGAAGTCGGTCATGGTCGCGCCGAGGGCGCGGTGCAGCGCGTCGAGCGCGGTCAGGCGGAGGGACGACATGGCCAGGAACTCCTCGGTCGGGGCACTCAGGGGTGCACGCGCCGGACCGGACCCGCTCGGGTTCGACCCTGCGCGCGGGCATGCGGCGGCGTGGGTCTCCCCATCTGTCGTCGAACCTGAGAGCTTCACCGCCCACCGCCCGCAGCTGTTTCCAGCTTGGGGGACAGCATGACGGCTTGCACCGTGGGTGGGCGCACGACAGGGCCGGGCGCCGCTTTCCAGATGTGCCTAACCCGTGCGGTAGGGGTGCCTGAGAGATTCCGGGGAGGACTTGCTCCTTCGGCGCCGGCTGTGCCTGAACGGCACTCCGGGCTCTCCCGCGCGGGTTCGAGCGGCCGGTATGGAGTTGTGGGGGCCCGCGGCGCATGCCGTCGGACGGGCACATCATGGCACGTCCGGGACGGCGAGGGGAGAGGGGACCCGGTCACACCGCGCGGCACCCGGGCGCGGGCCCGGGACGGCACCCGGGACCGGGGCCCGCGCGGCACCCGAACACGAGCCCTAAAGGGGAGGGCCCGGGGGCCCTAGACTGCTGCGCGTCGGCGCAGCAGAGGGCGGCCGAGCGGCAGAGGGCGGGATCGGCGGCGCATGGGGTACCCGGTGGAGCAGCAGCAGGAGTGGGGCGGACCGCAGGAGGCGCCGGCGGGCGGTTCCTGGCCGGCCAACGAGCTGGAGCAGGTGCTGACCGCGGCCCTGGGCGACCCGGGCGCGACGCCGAGGGTGATCGAGGTGCTGGCGCGCAGCCAGGTGTGGGTGCCGCTGCCGGCCGGGGCCGATCCGCAGGGGCAGGCGCTGGACCTGCCAACCGTCGAGCTGGGCGGCGATCCGTACGTGCCGGTGTTCTCCTCGCAGGAGGTGTTCCTCCAGCAGGCGCCGGGGATGGCCTTCGCGGTGGCGCCGGTGTGGGAGTTCGCCCGCGGGCTGCCGCTGGGCGTGGGCATCGCGGTGAACCCGGACGCGGCCGTGGGCATCCCGGTGCCGCCGCAGGGGGTCGCCGAGCTGCGCCGCGGTCCGCGCGGGGACCGCTGGGAGGCCGCTGACGACGCCACAGCGCCGACCGGCGGCCGGGTGGCGCTGCGCGAGCCGGTGCCGGGCGAGGACCCGGAGCACTTCCTGGCCGCCTGCCGGGGCGAACTGTCGGCAATGCCGGGAGTGTTGACCGCCCGCAGGGCGCTGGCCAGCATCGAGGGCGAGCCGACCGTGATGTTCGTGGGCGTCCAGCTGGACCCGGCGGCACCGGCCGACCCCGCGGCGGTGAACGACGCGCTCGGCCGAGCGCTGGGAACCGCGCCGCTGCCCGGCGGCGTCCACCTCGTACTGCTCGACCTCGCCGACGACCCGGTGGTCGAGTGGCTGCTCACCCGGGTACTGCCGTTCTATTCGCGGGGCTGAGCGGGGTTCGTATCAAAGGCACGTCGCCGTGGCGGTGGCCGGTGCAGCGCCATAGGGTGCGTGCAGACGGCCGACGGGCCGGCGGGTTGAGGGAAAGAGGCGCGGCGAGGTGGGCGCATGAGTGCGGGAACGGGAGCGGGCGGTGTGCCGGGGCCCTGGGGCCAGGCACCGGCCGGGCGCCCGGGAGCTGATCCCGGCGCGTTGGAGCGCGCCCTGCGCGACGTCGCGCCGGAGCGCTACGACGCGTACGAGCGGCTGCTGCACGCGCTGGCGGACGGCCAGGTCTGGATGCTGCTGTGGCACGGCACGCCGGGCAGCCCGGACGCCCAGTACGGGAACATGGAGATCAGCGGCCACGGCTACGCGCCGGCCGTCACCTCGTCCGAGCAGCTGACCGCCTCCGGCTGGGCGCGGGCCCACGAGGTCATCTCCGGCCGGGAGATCGCGGCCTCGCTCTACCGCACCCGCTGGGGCCTGTGGCTCAACCCGCACGCGCCCGGCGGCGGCGTCGGCGTGCCGTGGGCGGACCTGCGGCGGGTCGCCGCGGGCCTGGACCGGCTGCCGGCCGGGCCGTTGAAGCTGAGCGAGCCGCAGCTGAACGCCCAGTCGTTCTTCGCGCTGCTGGAGCGGCAGGCCGCCGAGGTGCGCGCGGTGCGGGCCCTGCGCCGGGCCTGGGTGCAGCCCGCGGTGGGGGAGCCGTACCTGGCCATCGGCCTCGACCTGTACGAGAGTTCGCCGCCGGCGGTGGAGGCGGTGCGGGCGCTGATGCAGCGTGCGATCGCGGTGGCCCCGGAGGGGCTCGCGGTGTCCACGGTGGCGATGTCGGACGAGTACGACCCGGTGGCGCTGTGGATGCGCGCCAACGCGCGGCCGTTCTTCGACCGGGAGGCGGGCCGCCCGCCGACCGGTCCGTACCCGCCGGTGCCCCCGCCGCCGTACCCGGGGCAGTCGATGCCGGGTTACGGGTACGGCACCCAGCCGCCGGCGCAGGGCTGGCAGCAGCAGCCGCCGCAGCGGCCGTGGCCCGGCTACCCCGGGCGCTGATTCCCAAAACTCATTCCCCGAAGCCGACTTGATTGTCCATCAAGTCGGCTTCGATGCTTTCCGGACGAATTTCCGGATGTGTGCTCCGGTCATCTTGACATGGCAGTTACAGCCATGTGAAGAGGTATATGCCGAAGACCGGGGAGGTGCATGCACGCAGATCACAGTTGGGCATCTGTCGGTTGGCAGGGCTGGCGCAAGCCAGTTCGGATGGCAGAGAGTTCTGCGCAACGCACCGCGCGTGCTTGAACCCCACAAGGGCGAGCGCGCACGCCGACAGTCCGCCCACGCGACGCCCATCCCGCGTGGTGGCAGTGCCTGTGCACGACGCACTGCCGTCAACACCCGCTCCTCCTAAGCACCTCCGCACGTCCGCAGCCGCACCGCCGAAGCCGGCGACCGGCACCCGTGGGCCGGCCACCGTCGGCGAGGGGACCAACTGACCATGACCGCAACCGTGACCACCGCCGGGAACGATCCGGAGGCACCCGCCACCGCAAGCCCGGCCAAGAAGATCGAGGGCCGCTCCCTCGGCCAGATCGCCTGGACCCGCTTCAAGCGGGACAAGGCCGCCGTCGCCGGCGGCGTCGTGGTGATCCTGCTGATCCTGCTCGCCGTGCTCGCCAAGCCGATCGAGTCGATGTTCGGGCTCGACCCGGACGCCCTCCACCAGGACCTGCTGGATGCCGACCTCGGCGGTCTGCCGTTCGGCGACTGGGGCGGCATGAGCTGGGACCACCCGCTCGGCGTCGACCCCCTCCAGGGCCGTGACCTGCTCACCCGCGTCATCGAGGGCTCCTGGGTCTCCCTGCTGGTCGCCTTCGGCGCGACCCTGCTGTCCAACACCATCGGCACCGTGCTCGGCATCATGGCCGGCTACTACGGCGGCTGGGTGGACACCCTGATCAGCCGGGTGATGGACGTCTTCCTGGCGTTCCCGCTGCTGCTCTTCGCCATCGCGATCTCGACCTCGCTCCAGGGCGGCGCGTTCGGCCTGCACGGCCTGCCGCTGCACATGCTGGTGCTGATCTTCGTGATCGGCTTCTTCAACTGGCCCTACATGGGCCGGATCGTGCGCGGCCAGACGCTGTCGCTGCGCGAGCGGGAGTTCGTCCACGCGGCCCGCAGCCTCGGCGCGCGCGGACCGTTCATCCTGTTCAAGGAACTGCTGCCCAACCTGGTCGGTCCGATCCTGGTCTACTCGACCCTGCTGATCCCGACCAACATCCTCTTCGAGGCCGGGCTGAGCTTCCTCGGCGTCGGCATCCAGCCCCCGCAGGCCTCCTGGGGCGGGATGCTCCAGGACGCGATCCGGTACTACCAGGTGGACCCCCAGTACATGGTGGTCCCCGGTCTGGCGATCTTCGTCACCGTGCTCGCCTTCAACTTGCTCGGCGACGGGCTGCGCGACGCCCTCGACCCCAAGAACAACTGACCCTGCGTCACTCGGACCACCCGTCACTCGACGGTGCGTCAGAATCCCTCCTCCACATCCTCAAGGGGTTGATCTCACCCATGCGTAGGTCCCGTACCGTCGCCCTGACCGCGGCGGCTGCCGCCGCGGTCCTGGTCGTGACCGGTTGCACCAGTTCGTCGAAGAACGGAGGGTCCTCCACGGCCTCCGGCTCCGCCGAGGGCGGCTCCGGTGCCAACGCGGCCACCAAGGGCATCGTCAACGCCTCGGACAAGAAGGGCGGGACGGTGACCTACGAGATGAAGGGCACCCCCGACTCGCTCGACCCGGGCAACACGTACTACGCGTACATCTACAACTTCTCGCGTCTGTACGGCCGGCCGCTGACCACCTTCAACCCGGCGCCGGGCGAGGAGGGCAACAAGCTCGTCCCGGACCTCGCCGAGTCGATGGGCCAGCAGAGCGCGGACGGCCTGACCTGGACGTACAAGCTCCGCAAGGGCCTGAAGTACGACGACGGCACCCCGATCTCCTCGAAGGACGTCAAGTACGCCATCGAGCGCTCGAACTACGCGCTGGACGTGAACTCCAACGGCCCGGTGTACTTCCACGACCTGCTGGTCGACAACGCCACGCCGTACGCGGGTCCGTACAAGGACAAGGAGGGCGGCCTCAACTCGATCGAGACGCCCGACGACACCACGATCGTCTTCCACCTGCAGCACCCCTTCGCCGACTTCGACTACCTGGTCAGCGCCCCGGAGACCGTGCCCGTCCCGCAGGCCAAGGACACCGGTGCGGAGTACGTGAAGAAGATCGCGTCCTCGGGCTCCTACAAGTTCGAGTCCTACGAGGACGGCAAGCAGGCCGTCCTGGTGCCGAACACCAACTGGGACAAGAGCACCGACCCGATCCGCAAGCAGCTCGCGGACAAGATCGTGCTCAAGTTCAACATCGACCAGGCCACCATCGACAAGGACCTGCTGGCCGGCAACGCCCAGGTCGACCTGGTGGGCGGCGGCGTCGACCCGCAGACCCAGGCGCAGATCCTGCAGAACCCGAAGCTGAAGGCCAGCACCGACAACGCCTACGGCGGCCGTCTGGTGTACATGGCGATCAACTCCAAGCTCGCGCCGTTCGACAACGTCGAGTGCCGCAAGGCCGTCCAGTACGCGATCGACAAGGTCTCGGTGCAGACCGCGCTCGGCGGTCCGATCCGCGGCCAGATCGCCAACACGGTCCTCCCGCCGGACATCGCGGGCCACCAGGACTTCAACCTGTACGAGACCAAGGACAACAAGGGCGACGAGGCCAAGGCCAAGGAAGCCCTGAAGGCCTGCGGCAAGGAGGGCGGCATCAACACCGTCCTGTCGGCCCGCACCGAGCGCGCCACCGAGGTCGCCGCGGCCACCTCGATCCAGGCCGCGCTGAAGAAGGTCGGCATCAACGCCGAGATCCAGCAGTACCCGCAGGGCAAGTACCTGCAGGACGCCGCCGGGTCCCCGCAGTTCGCGGCCGAGCACAACATCGGCCTGATGATGATGCAGTGGGGCGCCGACTGGCCGACCGGCTACGGCTTCCTCCAGCAGATCGTCGACGGCCGCACCATCAAGCCGTCCGGCAACAACAACCTGGCCCAGCTGAACGACTCCGCCGTCAACAAGCTGATCGACGACGCCGCGATCAACCCCGACAAGGGCGCCCGCGAGAAGATCTACGGCGACGTCGACAAGAAGGTCATGGAGCAGGCGGTCTACGTCCCGCTGACCTACTTCAAGGTCTTCCTGTACCGCCCGGACAACGCCACCAACCTGGTCTCCACCTCGGCGTTCTCGGGTGAGTACGACTACCTGAACATCGGCTCCACCAAGTAAGAGCCTGGCTCCGCATCCCTGAAGGCAGGTGAAGGCAGCGGCGCCCGCCGCCGTCCGGAAGATCCCGGACGGCGGCGGGCCGCCGGAGCCGCCCAACTGTGTTTGCCTACATCATCCGCAGGATCATCGCGGCGGCGATTTTGCTGCTGGTCGTCAGCGTGGTCACCTTCGCGATCTTCTTCCTGCTCCCGCGACTCGCCGGAGAGACGGCCGACCAACTGGCCGCCCAGTACATCGGGAAGAACCCGTCGCCCGAGGCGATCGCCGCGGTCAAGCAGAACCTCGGCTTCGACCAGCCGCTGTACACCCAGTACTGGCACTTCCTCAAGGGGCTGGTCAGCGGCGCCGAGTACACGTTCGGCCCGGAACCGGCCACCTGTCACGTGCCCTGCTTCGGCTACTCCTTCAAGAACCACCTGGAGGTCTGGCCCGAGCTGACCAAGCGGATCCCGGTCACCATGTCGCTCGCCGCCGGTGCGGCGGTGCTCTGGCTGGTCTCCGGCGTCGCCACCGGCGTCGTCTCCGCGCTCAAGCCGCGCTCGATCTTCGACCGGCTCTCCATGGGCGTCGCGCTCGCCGGCGTCTCGCTGCCGGTCTTCTTCACCGGCGCGCTGCTGCTCACGCTGTTCAGCTACGAGTGGCCGATCCTGGACAACCTGCAGTACGTGAACCTCACCGACAACCCGCTGATGTGGGCCCGCAACCTGATCCTGCCCTGGATCTCGCTGGCCTTCCTCTACTCCGCGCTCTACGCCCGGCTCACCCGCGCCGGAATGCTGGAGACCATGAGCGAGGACTACATCCGCACCGCCCGGGCCAAGGGCCTGGTCGAGCGCAAGGTCGTCACCCGGCACGGGCTGCGCGCCGCGCTCACCCCGATCGTCACGATCTTCGGCATGGACCTCGGGCTGCTGCTCGGCGGCGCGCTGATCACCGAGCAGGTCTTCTCGCTCCAGGGCGTCGGCCAGTTCGCCGTCCAGGCGATCTCCGACAACGACCTGCCCAAGATCCTCGGCGTCACCCTGCTCGCCGCCTTCTTCATCGTCGCCTGCAACCTCGTGGTCGACCTCCTGTACGCCCTCGTCGACCCCCGGGTGAGGCTCTCGTGACCGACCTCCAGAAGTCCCCGGCGGACGCCGCGCAGACCCCGTCGGGCGACCCCTTCCTCTCGGTCCGCGACCTGCGGATCCACTTCGACACCGACGACGGCCTGGTCCGCTCGGTGGACGGGGTCAGCTTCGACCTCCACAAGGGGCGCACCCTCGGCATCGTCGGCGAGTCCGGCTCCGGCAAGTCCGTCACCTCGCTGGGCATCATGGGCCTGCACCGCTCCAAGCGGGCCCGGATCAGCGGCGAGATCCGGCTGAACGGCGAGGACCTGATCGCGGCCGGCCCGGACCGGGTGCGCCAACTGCGCGGCCGCGACATGGCGATGATCTTCCAGGACCCGCTGACCGCGATGCACCCCTACTACACGGTGGGGCAGCAGATCGTCGAGGCGTACCGGGTGCACCACCCCCAGGCCTCCAAGAAGCAGGCCAGGGCCCGGGCGATCGAGATGCTCGACCGGGTCGGCATCCCGCAGCCCGACCGCCGGGTGGACGACTACCCGCACCAGTTCTCCGGCGGCATGCGCCAGCGCGCCATGATCGCCATGGCGCTGGTCAACGACCCCTCGCTGCTGATCGCCGACGAGCCCACCACCGCCCTGGACGTCACCGTCCAGGCGCAGATCCTGGACCTCATCCGCGACCTCCAGGAGGAGTTCGGCTCCGCCGTCATCATCATCACCCACGACCTCGGGGTGGTCGCCGAGCTGGCCGACGACATCCTGGTCATGTACGGCGGCAAGTGCGTCGAGCGCGGCCCGGCCGAGACCCTCTTCGACGCGCCCGAACACCCCTACACCTGGGGCCTGCTGGGGTCGATGCCGCGGCTGGACCGGGAACTCCAGGACCGGCTGGTGCCGGTCAAGGGCACCCCGCCCAGCCTGATCAACGTGCCGTCCGGCTGCGCCTTCCACCCGCGCTGCCCGTACGCCGACCTGACCGGCGGGCGCTCCACCGGCGAGCTTCCGGTGCTGGCCGAGGCCGCGCCCGGGCACTTCGCGGCCTGCCACCTGGCGGCCGACGAGCGGCACCGCATCTTCGCCGAAGAGATCGCGCCCCGGCTGTGAGCCCGGCCTCGTACCACCTTTCTGGAGAGAACCGATGACGGACACTCAGGCGGCCACGATCCCGTCGCCGGCACCCGCCCCCGGCCGCGAGCCGCTGCTGAAGGTGGCCGGCCTGACCCGGCACTTCCCGATCCGCGGCGGGCTGCTGCGGCGCCAGACCGGCGCGGTGCGGGCCGTCGACGGCATCGACTTCACGGTCAACGCCGGCGAGACCCTGGGCGTCGTGGGCGAGTCCGGCTGCGGCAAGTCGACCATGGGCCGACTGGTCACCCGGCTCGACGAACCGACCGGCGGGACCATCGAGTTCGAGGGCACCGACATCACCCACCTGGGCGTCGGGGCGATGCGGCCGCTGCGCCGCGACATCCAGATGATCTTCCAGGACCCGTACTCCTCGCTGAACCCCCGGCACACCGTCGGCACCATCGTCGGCGCGCCCTTCAGGCTCCAGAACGCGGTGCCGGAGGGCGGGCTCAAGAAGGCCGTCCAGGAACTGCTGGAACTGTGCGGGCTCAGCCCTGAGCACTACAACCGCTACCCGCACGAGTTCTCCGGCGGCCAGCGCCAGCGCATCGGCATCGCCCGGGCGCTCGCGCTGAAGCCGAAGATGATCGTCGCGGACGAGCCGGTCTCCGCGCTGGACGTCTCGATCCAGGCGCAGGTGGTCAACCTGCTGGACGACCTCCAGCAGGAACTCGGGCTGACCTACCTGATCATCGCGCACGACCTCTCGGTGGTCCGGCACGTCTCGGACCGGGTCGCGGTGATGTACCTCGGCAAGATCGTGGAGATCGCCGACCGGGACTCGCTCTACCGCAGCCCGATGCACCCGTACACCAACGCGCTGATGTCCGCCGTGCCCGTCCCCGACCCGCGCCGCCGCCAGCGCGCGGGCCGCGAGCGCATCCTGCTCAAGGGCGACGTCCCCTCGCCGATCAACCCGCCCAGCGGCTGCCGCTTCCGCACCCGGTGCTGGAAGGCGCAGGACGTGTGCGCGAGCCAGGAGCCGCCGCTGACGGTGCTGGCGACCGGGCACCAGGTGGCCTGCCACTTCCCGGAGAACGCTCCGGAGAAGGCGTCGGCCGACGCCACGGCCTGAGGCCCTCGCACGTACGCAGGAGGGTACCCTCCCCCTGGCCTCCCGTGACAGGCGGCCGCATGACAATCCCC
>NZ_JBHVJT010000007.1:145029-165002 GCF_042798815.1 Kitasatospora sp. NPDC057738
GGTCCCGCCCCTTCCGGGGGGAGCGTTTGGGAGGGGGTGTTGGCCGACCCCAAGCCTGGGGGCCTTCGCAGGTACGCAGGAGGCCGCCTCCCCCTGGGTTTCGGGGGACGGGCGGCCTCCTGGCGGTCCGCGCCTCAGACGCCGGCAGCCGGCTCCGGCTCCGGCACGCGCGGACCCGGGGCGGCCGCGGCGAGCGGCGTCGGGGCGGGGGCCGGGAAGCGGCGGTCCAGCGCCCGGACCGCCCTGCGGCCCAGGTTCTGGAACGGGATCTCGACCAGCCGGTACGACAGCCAGGAGAGCACCACGACCGCCGCCAGGTAGCCGAGGGTGAGCGCGGCCTGCCCCTTCGGCCCGACGATCGGCGGGTGGTTCCGCAGCTTCCAGCCGAGGAAGTACATCAGCGGGCCGTGCAGCAGGTAGACCGAGAAGCTGATCGTGCCGAGCCCGCCGAGCCAGCGCGGGAAGCGGCGGCGGCGCAGCAGCATGGCGGCCGCGAACAGGGCCCAGGCGGCCAGGTAGGCGGACGAGAAGGACTCCCACGAGGGCGTCCAGGTGTGCCAGAGCGCCGTGTCGCGGTTGTACAGGTAGCCGACCGTGACGCCGGTGACGATCACGAAGCCGCAGCAGAGCAGGGCCGGGAGCCGGTCGAGCAGGCCGTGCTCCAGCCGGTACAGCACGGTGCCGGCGAACATGGTCGCGAAGATCAGCATGGTCTCGAAGCCGGTGGTCCGGCTGTTCACCGTGATCAGGACCAGGCCCAGGCCGCCGAGCAGCAGCGCGCCCCAACGGGTCAGGTCCGGGCGGGCGGTGGCGATGCAGGCCGCCGCCATCAGCACCACGATCCCGGCCGCCGCCACCAGGCGCCCGGTGGCCGCCAGGTCCACCGAGATCCCGCCGATCGGCAGCCAGGTGCCGAGCACCAGGGCGACGGACGCGAAGCCGACCGCGATCGGCGCGCTGTGCCGGTGCCACCCCCGCACGAACAGGGCGCACACGAAGTAGTAGAAGACCATCTCGTAGGTGAGCGACCACATCACCCCGATGGTGCTGGGCACCCCCAGCAGGTCCTGGAGCAGCAGGCCGTTGGCGGCGAGCGACAGCACCGGGTGGTCGAAGGGGAAGCTCTGGACGATCTGGCCGCTGCGGGGCAGCACCAGCAGACTCGCCACCACCGTGACGGCCACCGCGGGGTAGATGCGGAAGAGCCGCCCCGTCCAGAACGCCCGGACGTCGCCCCGGCGTTCCAGCGAGGCCGGGATGATGTACCCGCTGACCAGGAAGAACAGCATCACGCCGAAGAAGCCGAGGTCCAGGTGGCGCGGCACCCCGCCCGCGTGCGGGATCTTGCCGAGCAGCCCGAAGTGGTGCATGGCGACGGCGAGGGCGGCGATGCCGCGCAGCGCGTCGAGCCAGCCGAGCCGGGCGGAGGCGGGGGAGCCCGGCGACTTCGAGGACTTCGAGGACTTCGGCGACTTCGACGGCTCCGGCGGCGGCTTCGGGGCTGACCCGGGCTTCGCGAGCTTCACAGGCGGAGGCTAGCCGAACCGGTTCGGCCCCGCGGCGCGCAAGGGGTTCGCCGCCGCTCCGGCGGTGCGTTCGTATCCGGAGCACGGACGTTCGCCGGAACACCCGCGCGAATCGGGTACACATGGACGGTGACATCCCAGCTCTTCCCGACCGACGTGCAGCAGTCGCTGGACCTCGTCGGCATCTTCGTCTTCGCCCTCTCCGGGGGCCTGCTCGCCGTCCGCAAGAACATGGACATCTTCGGGATCTGTGTGCTGGCCGAGGTCACCGCCCTCGGCGGTGGCGTGATGCGCGACCTGGTGATCGGCGCCACCCCGGTCGCCGCGTTCACCAACCTCGGCTACTTCGTGACCCCGCTGGGCGCCGCGCTGGTGGTGTTCTTCCTGCACCCGGAGGTCGAGCGGATCAACCGGGCCGTGCAGACCCTGGACGCGCTCGGGCTCGGGCTGTTCTGCGTGACCGGCACCGCCAAGGCCCACGACTTCGGGCTCGGCGCGGTCGCGGCGATCGCGCTCGGCATGGTGACCGCGGCCGGCGGCGGCGTGATCCGCGACGTGCTGGCCGGGGAGATCCCCTCGCTGCTGCGCTGGGACCGGGAGATCTACGCCGTCCCCGCCCTGGTCGGCGCCACCCTGGTCGCGCTGCTGATCGGCGCGGACCGCCTCACCGGCATCACCGGAACCGCGGCCGCGCTCACCGCCTTCGGGCTGCGGATGCTCGCGCTGAAGTACGGCTGGCGTGCCCCGCGGGCCTGGCACCGCAACGGTTCTCGCACCAGCGAGGAGTAGGCGAGCCGCCGTACGCGAGCGAGATCGCCTCGGCCGTGCAGAGCAGTTCCGGCACCATCCGGGCCAGTTCGCCGGGCGGCACCTCGCTCGCCGGGGCGCTCAGCGCGCAGGCCGCGACCGTCCGTCCGCCGCTGCCCGCGACCGGCGCGGCCACGCAGGTCACCGGCTCCCGGTGCTCGCAGGACTCGGCCGCCCAGCCCCGGCGGCGCACCGCCGCCAGCTCGGGCTCCTCGGGGACGCCGTCCGCCGACAGCCCGGCGAGCAGCACCCGGCCGACCGCCGTCCCGTCCACCGGGGCCCGGCGCCCGATCCGGGACGGCTCGGCGCCCGGCAACCCGGCCACCTCGTCCAGGTAGAGCACCTCGCCGTCGTGCAGCACGGCCAGCCGGACGGTGTAGCCGCAGCGGGCGTTGAGCGCGGCCAGGTACGGCGCGGCGACCTGCCGGATGTCGAAGTCCTCCAGCGCGCGGTGGGCCAGCGAGAGCACCCGGCCGCCCAGCCGGTAGCGCAGGTCCGGCTGGCGGCGGGCGAAGCCGTGCTCCTCCAGGGTGCGCAGCAGCCGCAGGGCGGTGGACTTGTGCACCCCGAGGCTGCTGGCGGCCTGCTCCAGCGAGAGCGGCGCGTCGCCGAGTGCGTCGAGCAGGGTCAGCGCGCGGTCGACCGACTGCGACATGGCGTTTCCCGTGGATCCGGCTGACTGATGGCGTCAGGCTAACCGCTGGGTGGCTCAGTGGTACAAACCACTGCCGGACGCGGCCGTCCGGAAGTGGTGCGTCCGCGGTGCGGCGCACCCGTGGTTCGTCCGCGGTGCGTCCGGGCCGGTGCGGGCCGGTGCCGGCCGGTGCGGGCCGTGCGTGGCTGGAACCGCCCCGGCCCGGAACCCCCTGCGGTGCCGCGCTCTACAATCGGATGGTTATGCCATACCTGGACCATGCGGCGACCACGCCGATGCTGCCCGAGGCGATCGCCGCGATGACGGCGCACCTGGGGGTGGTCGGCAACGCCTCGGCCCTGCACGCGGCCGGCCGCCGGGCCCGCCGGGTGGTCGAGGAGTCCCGGGAATCGCTGGCCGATTCGCTGGGCGCCCGCCCCAGCGAGATCGTGCTCACCGGCGGCGGCACCGAATCCGACAACCTGGCGGTCAAGGGCCTGTACTGGGCCCGCCGGGACGCCGACCCGGCCCGCACCCGGGTGCTGTGCAGCCCGGTCGAGCACCACGCGGTGCTGGACGCGGTGCACTGGCTCTCCGAGCACGAGGGCGCCGAGGTCGAGTACCTGCCGGTGGACGGGTACGGCCGGGTGCACCCCGAGGCGCTGCGGTCGGCGATCGAACGCGACCCGGCGTCGGTGGCGCTGGTCACCGTGATGTGGGCCAACAACGAGGTCGGCACCGTCCAGCCGGTGCGCGAACTGACCGCCGTGGCGGCCGAGTACGGCATCCCGGTGCACGCCGACGCCGTGCAGGCGCTCGGTCAGGTCCCGGTCTCCTTCGCCGAGTCCGGCCTCACCGCGCTCACCGTCACCGGGCACAAGATCGGCGGCCCGTTCGGCATCGGCGCCCTGCTGCTCTCCCGGGGCGCCGCGCCCGTACCGCTGCTGCACGGCGGCGGGCAGGAACGCGACGTGCGCTCCGGCACCCTCGACGCCCCCGGCTCGGCCGGCTTCGCGGCCGCCGCGGCGCTCGCCGTCGAGCGGCGGGCCGAGCACGCGGTCACGCTCGGCGCGCTGCGGGACGAACTGGTGGCGTCGGTGCTGGCCGCCGTACCGGACGCGATCCTCAACG
This sequence comes from Kitasatospora sp. NPDC057738, assembly GCF_042798815.1. Taxonomy (NCBI): domain Bacteria; kingdom Bacillati; phylum Actinomycetota; class Actinomycetes; order Kitasatosporales; family Streptomycetaceae; genus Kitasatospora; species Kitasatospora sp. NPDC057738. The sequence goes on from NZ_JBHVJT010000007.1 coordinate 149,128, forward strand.
GCGACCCGTCGGCCGAGGGCCGGCTGCCCGCCAACGCGCACTTCTCCTTCCCCGGCTGCGAGGGCGACGCGCTGCTGATGCTGCTGGACGCCCAGGGCATCGAGTGCTCGACGGGCTCCGCCTGCTCGGCCGGGGTGCCGCAGCCCAGCCACGTGCTGCTCGCGATGGGCGTCGACCCGCTGCTGGCGCGCGCCTCACTGCGGTTCTCGCTCGGGCACACCTCGGTGCCGGAGGACGTCACGGCGCTGGGGAAGGCCATCGGGCCGGTCGTCGAGCGGGCGCGCAACGCGGGGCTGGCGTCCGTGCGGCGCTGATCTCGGCTCCGGGAACAGGCGGGCCACCCCGTACCCTTGTTGCCATCATGACTGACTTCCCGGGTGCCCCGACCACTCCGTCCACCGGCCGTCTGCGCGTGCTCGCGGCGATGTCCGGCGGAGTCGACTCCGCCGTCGCCGCCGCCCGCGCCGTCGAAGCGGGGCACGAGGTGACCGGCGTCCACCTGGCGCTCTCCGCCAACCCGCAGTCCTTCCGGACCGGCGCGCGCGGCTGCTGCACCATCGAGGACTCCCGGGACGCCTGGCGGGCGGCCGACGTGATCGGCATCCCCTTCTACGTCTGGGACCTCGCCGAGCGCTTCCGCGAGGACGTCATCGACGACTTCGTCGCCGAGTACGCGGCAGGGCGCACGCCCAACCCGTGCCTGCGCTGCAACGAGAAGATCAAGTTCGCGGCGCTGCTGGACAAGGCGATCGCGCTCGGCTTCGACGCCGTCTGCACCGGCCACTACGCCCGGATCGTCGACCTGCCGGACGGCTCGCGCGAGCTGCACCGGGCCGTGGACGGCGCCAAGGACCAGTCCTACGTCCTCGGCGTGCTCGACGCCGACCAGCTCGCCCACTCGCTCTTCCCGCTCGGTGACACCACCAAGGAGGAGATCCGGGCCGAGGCCGAGCGCCGCGGCCTGGCCGTCGCCAAGAAGCCCGACAGCCACGACATCTGCTTCATCGCCGACGGCGACACCCAGGGCTTCCTGGCCCAGCACCTCGGCACCGCCACCGGCGACATCCTCGACGTCGACGGCACCAAGCTCGGCGAGCACGACGGCGCGTACGGCTTCACCATCGGCCAGCGCAAGGGCCTGCGGATCGGCCGCCCGGCGGCCGACGGCAAGCCGCGCTACGTGCTGGACATCTCCCCGGTGAACAACACCGTCACGGTCGGACCGGTCGAGGGCCTCGACGTGACCGGGCTGACCGCCATCCGCCCCCGCTGGTGCGGCACCGAGCCCCTCGCGGACGGCCGCTACACCGCCCAGCTGCGCGCCCACGGCGAGGAGGTGCCGGTGAGCGCCGCGGTCGTCGACGGCGAGCTGCGGGTGGAACTGGACACCCCGGTGCGGGGCATCGCCCCCGGCCAGGCCGTGGTCGTCTACGACGGCACCCGTGTCGTCGGCTCCGCCACCATCGCCACCACCGAGCGCCCGGCCGTCACCACCGAGCGCCCGGCCGTCACCGCCTGAGCCCGCCCCGCGCCCGGCGGGGAATCCCCGGCGGGGAATCCCCGGTGAAGTCCTGCCGCGGGGCGTGATAGACCGGACGGCACTATGAATATCTCTGTCTTCTGCTCCGCGTACTCGCTCGACGACCGCTACTCCGCCCCCGCCGCGGAGTTCGCCCGGCTCCTGGGGGAGGGCGGGCACACGCTGGTGTGGGGCGGCTCGAACGCCGGGCTGATGGGGCTGCTCGCCGACGAGGTGAAGGCGGCGGGCGGCAGGCTCGTCGGCGTGATGGTCGAGATGCTGCGGCACAAGGCGTACGTCGGCGCCGACGAGCTGGTGTGGACGGCCGACCTGCCGGAGCGCAAGGCCGAGCTGGCCTCGCGGGCGGACGCGATCGTCGTGCTGGTGGGCGGGCTGGGCACCCTGGACGAGGTCACCGAGGTGCTGGAGCTCAAGAAGCACGGGATGTTCGACAAGCCGGTGGTGGTCCTGGACACCGAGGGCTTCTACACGGGCCTGCGCACCCAGATGGAGCGGATGGACGCCGAGGGCTTCCTGCCGCGCCCGCTCGCCGAGCTGATCACCTTCGCGGACACGCCCGCCGAGGTTTTCGCCCAGCTCAAGGCCTGATTGGATCACGACCATGGCTGCACATCTGATCACTGGCGCCGGCTCCGGCATCGGCGCCGTACTCGCCGAGCGACTCGCCGAGCGCGGGGACGAGCTCTGGCTGCTGGCCCGCGACGCCCGTCGGGCCGCCGAACTGCGCGAGCGCTTCCCCGGGGCCCGCACCCTCGTCGGGGACCTGGGCGATCCGGGCAAGCTGTCCTGGGCCTTCGGCCACCAGCAGCTGCCGGTCGAGCTGGACTCCCTCCTGCACGTCGCGGGCACGGTCGAGCTCGGCCCGGTCGGCGACCTGACCCCCAAGGCCTGGCAGGAGACGCTGAACGTCAACCTCATCGCCCCCGCCGAGCTGACCCGCCTGCTGCTGCCGTCGATCCGGCTGGTCAAGGGCCATGTGCTCTTCGTGAACTCCGGCGCGGGCCTCAACGCCCACGCCGAGTGGTCGGCGTACGCGGCCAGCAAGCACGGCCTCAAGGCGCTCGCCGACGCGCTGCGCCACGAGGAGCACGCCAACGGCGTCCGGGTCACCTCCGTCTACCCGGGCCGCACCGCCACCGCGATGCAGGTGAAGGTGCACCAGCAGGAGGGCAAGGAGTACGACGCCGGCCGCTGGATCGAGCCCGCGTCCGTCGCCAGGGCGATCCTCGCCGCCCTCGACGCGTCCCGGGACGCGGAGATCACCGACATCACCGTCCGCCCCGGGCGGTAGCGCGCCGCACGGGAGGTCGGCCGGTCCGACTTTCCGTGCGCGCACCGGATGCCGACCCGGCCTCCGCGTGCCCGACGGCCCCGGTACCGAGCCCCGCGCCCGGCACCGGGGCCGTCCGGCTGAGTAGGCTCGGGCGGGTGAGCACCCCACACACCTTCCCCGACCTGCGCGGCGCCGCCACCGGCCTCGGTTCGCTGCCCGGCACCGACGCCCGGGAGGCCGCCAAGACCTCCACCGGGGCACTGGAGCACCTGCCGTTCCTGCCCGAGCTGCCCGCCCGCGGGCCGGGCGCCGACATGATCGGGCGCGGCGCCGGCCTGCTGGTCGAACTGTTCGCGCAGACCGAGCCGAGCGGCTGGCGGTTCACCGACCGTCCGGGCCGGGACACCCGGCGCGCCCACTCCTGGCTCGGCGAGGACCTGGACGCGCTGGAGGAGTTCACCCAGGGCCACCAGGGGGCGCTCAAGGTCCAGGCCGTCGGCCCCTGGACGCTGGCGGCGAACATCGAGCTCAAGCACGGCGAGAAGGCGCTCGCCGACCCCGGCGCGTGCCGCGACATCGCCGGCTCGCTCACCGAGGGCCTGCGCCGCCACCTCGCGGACGTCCGCAGGCGGGTGCCCGGCGCCGAGGTCGTGCTGCAGCTGGACGAGCCCTCGCTGCCCGCCGTCCTGGCCGGGTCGGTGAAGACCGCCAGCGGCTTCCAGCGGCTGCGCGCCGTCGACCGGCAGGTCGCCGAGGAGGTGCTGCGCGAGGTGATCCGGAACCTCGACGCGCCCGTGGTGGTGCACAGCTGCGCGCCGGACGTCCCGGTCCCGCTGCTGCGCCGCGCCGGGGTGGCCGGGATCTCCCTCGACTTCTCGCTCCTCACCGAGCGCCAGGACGACGACCTCGGCGAGGCCGTGGAGGGCGGCACGACGATCCTCGCCGGTGTCGTCCCCGCCACTGACCAGGCGGTGTCCGACCCTGCCGGTAGTGTCCAGGGTGTCAGGACCTTGTGGCGCAGGCTCGGGTTCGCCCCGGAGCTGCTGGGCCGCCGCGTGCTGGTGACACCGACCTGCGGGCTGGCCGGGGCGTCCCCGGCGTACGCGCGCAGGGCGCTGTCGTCCGCGGCGCGGGCGGCACAGAGCCTGGTGGACAACCCGGAATGAGAGTGCAGGAGGGCTTGCGGTGACGGCTGTCGAGGGCTGGGAGGACGTCCCGGCGGAGGTGCGCGGGCGGCACGCCGAGCTGGCGCAGGAGATCACCGACCACCGGGCCCGGTACTACGAGCAGGACGCGCCGGTCGTCAGCGACGCCGAGTTCGACGCCCTGATGCGGGAGCTGGAGGGGATCGAGGCCGAGCACCCGGCCCTGGTCACCCCGGACTCGCCGACCCAGAAGGTCGGCGGCGCGGCCACCGGGCTGTTCGCCGAGGTCGAGCACCGCGAGCGGCTGCTCAGCCTGGACAACGCGATGGACGACGAGGAGCTGTCCGCCTGGGCCGAGCGGGTCGCCACCGAGCTGCAGGGCATCGACTACCACTACCTGTGCGAGCTCAAGGTGGACGGCCTGGCCGTCAACCTCACCTACGAGAACGGCCAGTTGGTGCAGGCGGCGACGCGCGGCGACGGCCGGGTCGGCGAGGACATCACCCCCAACGTCCGCACCATCAAGGAGATCCCGCACCGGCTCAAGGGCGAGAACATCCCGGAGCTGGTGGAGATCCGCGGCGAGGTCTACTTCCCGACCGAGGAGTTCGACGCGCTCAACGCCTCCTTCGCGGAGGAGAACGAGCGCCGCCGGCAGGAGAACGAGGAGCGCGCCAAGGAGGGCAAGCGGCCCCGGGCGCTGATCCGGCTGTTCATGAACCCCCGCAACGCCGCCGCCGGTTCGCTGCGCCAGAAGGACCCGCACGTCACCGCCTCCCGCCCGCTGCACATGGTGGTGCACGGCATCGGCGCCCGGGTGGGCTTCGACATCGACAACCAGTCGCACGCCTACCGGCTGCTGCACGACTGGGGCCTGCCCACCGCCCGTCACAACCAGGTGGTGAAGACGCTCGCCGAGGTGCGGGCCTTCATCGAGCACTTCGGCGAGCAGCGGCACTCGGTCGAGCACGAGATCGACGGCGTCGTGGTGAAGGTGGACGAGATCGCCCTGCAGGGCCGGCTCGGCGCCACCTCCAAGTCCCCGCGCTGGGCGATCGCCTGGAAGTACCCGCCGGAGGAGGTCACCGGGAAGCTGGCCGAGATCAAGGTCGGCATCGGCCGCACCGGCCGGGCCACCCCGTACGCGGTGCTGGCCGAGCCGGTGAAGGTGGCCGGCTCGATGGTGCAGTACGCGACGCTGCACAACCAGGAGGTCGTCAAGGCCAAGGACGTGCTGCTCGGCGACACGATCGTGCTGCGCAAGGCCGGCGACGTCATCCCGGAGATCCTCGGCCCGGTCTACGACCTGCGGGACGGCACCGAGCAGGCCTTCGTGATGCCCTCGCACTGTCCGGAGTGCGACAGCGAGCTGCGGCCGATGGCCGAGGGCGACATCGACCTGCGCTGCCCGAACGCGGAGCGCTGCCCGGCCCAGATCCGGGAGCGGATCGCCTTCCTCGGCGGGCGGCAGTGCCTGGACGTGGAGGGGCTGGGCTACGTCGCGGCCACCGCGCTGACCCAGCCGCTGGAGCCGGCCGAGGCGCCGGTGCGGAACGAGGCCGACATCTTCCGGCTGACGCGGGAGAAGCTGCTGCCGATCAAGGTGCTGGTCCGGGACCCGAAGACCGGCATGCCGAAGCTGGACGACAGGACGGGCAAGGAGAAGGAGGTCTTCTTCTTCGCCACCACCAAGGGCGAGCCGAAGAAGTCGCTCCAGGCCCTGATCGACAACCTGGACGCGGCGAAGGGGCGGCCGCTGTGGCGGTTCGTCAACGGGCTGTCGATCCGGCACGTCGGTCCGGTCGCCGCGCAGGCGCTGGCCCGGGAGTTCCGCGATCTGACGAAGATCTTCGAGGCGAGCGAGGAGCAGCTGGCGGCCGTCGAGGGGGTCGGCCCGACCATCGCCCGCTCGATCCGGGAGTGGTACGCGGAGGAGTGGCACCGGGAGATCCTCCGGAACTGGGAGGCGGACGGCGTCCGCTTCACCGAGGAGTTCGCGGACGAGGAGGAGGCGGAGCGCCCGCTGGAGGGCCTGACCGTGGTGGTGACCGGCACGCTGGCCGGCCACACCCGGGACGGTGCCAAGGAGGCGCTGACCTCGCGCGGAGCGAAAGTGACCGGTTCGGTTTCGAAAAAGACCGATTTTGTGGTCGCTGGTGACAACCCTGGGTCCAAGTACGACAAGGCTGTTCAGCTCGGCCTGCCGGTCCTGGACGACGCCGGGTTCGCCGTCCTGCTCGCCGACGGGCCGTCCGCCGCCCGTGCCCACCTGGGGCTTCCGGAGCCGGAGGGGGCCGAGGAGGCGAAGAAGGAGCCCGTCGAGGACTGACCCGGAGCGGACCCGAGCGGTCGGTGACCGGATCGGTGTTGTTATCGTCCTGATGCAACGTCACCGGGTGCCGCACAGTGAAAGCGGGCATTGTGTCACTGTGCGGCACCCGGGAGCGGTGGCGCGTTTCCGGTTGTCCGAAAGTCTGCCCACCGGGTGGACCCCGGCATACCCTGGAGCGCAACAGAGTGTCAGCAGGGGTGGGGGCACCGGCTGGGCCGGTGTTCCGCGGGGTCGCTCCACGCCCGGCAGCTGTCGGTACCGGCACGGTGCCTCACCGTAAGGCGGCCCGACGGGGCGGGCCCGACGGAGGACAGGGCTTATGGATCGTACGACCGGCGGTGCGCCCACACGCCCGCCGCAGGGGGTGGCGGGTGCGGTCCTGCTGCTCGGCGTGCTGCTGGCCGGAGCCGCGCCGCTCATCCCGCTGGCCGTCCTGGTCTACCGGTACGAACCCGAGTTGCTGCCGCTGTTCGCCGTGCCCCTGGCGGTGCTGGTGGCGGCCTGGCGGATCGCCCGGGACCGCGCCCGCGACCAACTGACCGACCCGCTGACGGATCTGCCCAACCGTCAGGCCCTGCTGTTGGCCGCCCAGGAGGCGATCGCGGAGTGTGGTCAGGGCTACAGCGTCGGTCTCATCCTGCTCGATCTCGATCGCTTCCGATCACTCAACGACACACTGGGTCATACGGCCGGTGACCGGCTGCTGGTTCACATCGCCCGCCGGCTGCACCGGGCCCTGCGCTCCGGCGGACCGGCCGGCAGCGCCACCCGGGAGTCCATCGACGACGTCTTCGCCGGCCTGCCCCGGCACTACCGACGCGGCCGCCCGATGGTGGCCCGGATGGGCGGCGACGAGTTCGCAGTCCTGCTGCCCGGCATCAACTGCCCGGACAGCCTGGAGCGGGTCGCCAAGGCGCTGATCGCCGAACTGGCCGCCCCGATCCGGCTGGACGGGCTGCTGCTCGTCCTGGAGGCCAGCGGCGGCGTCTGCGTCTACCCGCAGCACGCCCAGGACGCCGAGGCCCTGCTGCGCCGGGCCGACGTCGCGATGGGCCACGCCCAGCGCGGACACTGCGGCGTCGCCCAGTACGACGAGACCCAGGACGCCGACACGCCGTACCGGATCGGGCTGTTGGGGGACCTGCGCCGGGCACTGGAGACCGGCGAGGTGCAGCTGCACTACCAGCCGAAGGTGGCCTTCGACGGCCGGGTGGTCGGCCTGGAGGCGCTGCTGCGCTGGGAGCGCCCCGGCCAGGGGAAGGTCCCGCCGGACGAGTTCGTCGGGCTCGCCGAGTCCAGCGGCCTGATGCCCCGGCTCACCGACTACGTGCTGGAGGCGGCCGTCGGCCAGCTCGCGTACTGGCGCGACCAGGGCCTCCAGGTGCAGGTCGCGGTCAACGTCTCGCCGCGCGACGTGCTCAACCCCGGCTTCGCCCAGCGGGTCGCCGGCCACCTCGTGCGCCACCAGGTGCCGGCCCACGCGCTCCAGCTGGAGATCACCGAGCGGCTGCTGCTGGACGACTCCCGGCGGGCCGCCGACACCCTGGCCGAGCTGCGCGGCTACGGCGTCGGGATGTCCCTGGACGACTTCGGCACCGGGCACTCCTCGCTGGTGCGGCTGCGCAGCCTGCCGGTCGGCGAGCTCAAGATCGACCGCTCCTTCGTCTCCCGGATGGTCGCCGACGACCACGACGCGGCGGTGGTCCGCTGCTCGGTGGAGCTCGCCCACTCGCTGGGCCTGACCGTGGTCGCCGAGGGCGTCGAGGACGACGAGACCTGGGAGCGGCTGCACTGCATGGGCGTGGACGCCGTCCAGGGCTGGCTGGTGTCGGCCGCGCTGCCGGCCGAGCAGGCCACCGCCTGGCTGCGGGTGCACCGCACCGGCGCCCCGCCGGTGGAGCGGCTCGGCCTGCCGCCCCAGCTGCCCGCGGGCTTCCCGTCGGTCCCGAACGCCAAGCCGATCGCCCCGCCGGCCAGGCCCCCGGTGCTGCCGCCGACACTCCCGCCGGTCCGGCCGCCGGTCATCCCGCCCACGCTGCCGCCGGTGGCCCAGGTGGTGCAGGCCGCGCACCGGGAGATCAAACCGCAGGGCTGGGCCCGCACCCGGCCGCAGTAGCCCGCCGGAGGTCGCGGTCCGGCCCCGGGGAGGGCCGGTGACGGGCGCCGCGGCTCACTCGTTGGCCGGGGCGGGGGACGGGCCCCATAGGATGGGGTCCAAAGACCACGAGGACGGAGCGCCGGAACCGGCTGCTCCTGCCCGGGCCCGGCACCGCCCGCAAGGCACAGCCGGGTCTCACCAGAACTCACCCTGAGGATCGCTGCATGCCTGGCATCACGCGCGAGGAGGTCGCCCACCTCGCCCGGCTGTCGCGTCTTGAGCTGAAGCCCGAAGAGCTGGACCACTTCGCCGAGCAGCTCGACGTGATCATCGGCGCGGTCGCCCGCGTTTCCGAGGTCGCCGGACAGGACGTCCCGCCGACCTCCCACCCGCTGCCGCTGACCAACGTCATGCGTGCGGACGAGGTCCGGCCGTCGCTCACCCCGGAGCAGGCGCTGTCCGGCGCCCCCGCCGCCGAGGAGCAGCGTTTCCGTGTGCCGCAGATCCTCGGGGAGGACTGACCGAGATGACCGAGCTGATTCGCTTCACCGCCGCCGAGACCGCGGGCGCCATCGCCAAGGGCGAGGTGTCCGCCGTCGAGGTCGCGCAGGCCCACCTTGACCGCATCGACGCCGTCGACAAGAAGGTCAACGCCTTCCTGCACGTCGACACCGAGGGCGCGCTGGCCGCGGCCAGGGCCGTCGACGAGAAGCGCGCCAAGGGCGAGGAGCTGGGCCCGCTGGCCGGCGTCCCGCTCGCGCTCAAGGACGTCTTCACCACCAAGGGCATCCCGACCACCTGTGGCTCGAAGATGCTCGAAGGCTGGATCCCGCCGTACGACGCCACGCTGACCAGCCGTCTCAAGGACGCCGGCGTGGTCATCCTCGGCAAGACCAACATGGACGAGTTCGCGATGGGCTCCTCCACCGAGAACTCCGCGTACGGCGTGACCGGCAACCCGTGGGACCTCTCCCGCATCCCCGGCGGCTCCGGCGGCGGTTCGGCCGCCGCGCTGGCCGCCTTCGAGGCCCCGCTGGCGATCGGCACCGACACCGGCGGCTCGATCCGCCAGCCCGGCGCCGTCACCGGCACCGTCGGCGTCAAGCCGACCTACGGCTCGGTGTCCCGCTACGGCCTGGTCGCGTTCTCCAGCAGCCTGGACCAGGGCGGCCCGTGCGCCCGCACCGTGCTGGACGCGGCCCTGCTGCACGAGGCCATCGCCGGGCACGACCCGCTGGACTCCACCTCGATCGACGCGCCGGTGCCGGCCGTGGTCGAGGCCGCGCGGATGCGCGACATCCGCGGCATGCGGATCGGCGTCGTCAAGGAGTTCGCCGGCGAGGGCTACCAGGCCGGCGTGATGCAGCGCTTCAACGAGTCGGTGGAGCTGCTGCGCGAGCTGGGCGCCGAGGTCGTCGAGGTCTCCTGCCCGTCCTTCACCCTGGCGCTGCCGGCGTACTACCTGATCGCGCCGTCGGAGTGCTCCTCCAACCTGGCCCGCTTCGACGCGATGCGCTACGGCCTGCGGGTCGGCGACGACGGCTCGCGCTCGGCCGAGGAGGTCACCGCGCTGACCCGCGAGGCCGGCTTCGGCGACGAGGTCAAGCGCCGCATCATCCTGGGCACCTACGCGCTGTCCTCGGGCTACTACGACGCCTACTACGGCTCGGCCCAGAAGGTCCGCACGCTCATCTCGCGCGACTTCGACGCGGCCTTCGCGGGCGTGGACGTCCTGGTCTCGCCGACCACGCCGACCACCGCCTTCCCGATCGGCGAGCGCGCCGACGACCCGATGGCGATGTACCTGGCCGACCTGTGCACGATTCCGTCGAACCTGGCGGGCAACGCGGCCATGTCGCTGCCGGTCGGCCTGGCCCCGGAGGACAATCTCCCGGTCGGCCTCCAGATCATCGCACCCGCGATGGCGGACGACCGCCTGTACCGCGTGGGCGGCGCCGTCGAGGCCGCACTCAACGACAAGTGGGGGCACACCCTGCTGGAGGAGGCACCGGCACTGTGAGCAAGATCGAGAAGACCAAGGGCTCCGGCTCGCTGAAGGGCTTCAAGCACTCCAAGCCCGGTCTGTGGCTGTCCATCGGCACCAGCGCGTTCGGCGCGATCTCCGTGGCCAAGGACGTCCGCAAGGCCCGCGAGGAGAGCGACACCCTCAAGCTGGTCAACGCCCTGGTCGGCGCCGCCGCGCTGGTCACCGGCACCGCCCTGCTGGTGCGCGAGCTGCGCCGGCTGGGCTCCGACGACGTGCTGCTGGGCTGAGTCAAGTGCCCTGGCCCGGCCCCGCGCGACGCGGTGGCCGGGCCCGTACCTCCCAAGCTTCAAGTGAGAAGGGACGCTGTGAGCGTCATGAACCTGGTCTCCTACGAGGACGCTCTCGCGTCGTACGACCCGGTGATGGGCCTTGAGGTCCACGTCGAGCTGGGCACCAAGACCAAGATGTTCTGCGGTTGCTCGACCGAGCTGGGTGCCGAGCCGAACAGCCAGACCTGCCCGACCTGCCTGGGCCTGCCGGGTTCGCTGCCGGTGGTCAACGCGGTCGGCGTGGAGTCGGCCGTCAAGATCGGCCTGGCGCTGAACTGCGAGATCGCCGAGTGGTGCCGGTTCGCGCGGAAGAACTACTTCTACCCGGACATGCCCAAGAACTTCCAGACCTCGCAGTACGACGAGCCGATCGCCTTCAACGGCTACCTCGACGTGCAGCTGGAGGACGGCTCGACCTTCCGGGTGGAGATCGAGCGCGCCCACATGGAGGAGGACACCGGCAAGTCCAGCCACGTCGGCGGGGCCACCGGTCGCATCCACGGCGCCACCCACTCGCTGCTCGACTACAACCGGGCCGGCATCCCGCTGATCGAGATCGTCACCAAGCCGATCGTCGGCGCCGGCGAGCGCGCCCCCGAGGTCGCCAAGGCGTACGTCGCCGAGCTGCGCGAGGTGATCCGTTCGCTCGGTGTCTCCGAGGCCCGGATGGACAAGGGCCAGATGCGCTGCGACGTCAACCTGTCGCTGCGCCCGAACGGCACCGAGACCTTCGGCACCCGCTCGGAGACCAAGAACGTCAACTCGCTGCGCAGCGTGGAGCGGGCGGCCCGGTTCGAGGTCCGGCGGCACGCCACGGTGCTGACCGACGGCGGCACCATCGTCCAGGAGACCCGCCACTTCCACGAGGAGGACGGCTCCACCACCTCGGGCCGGATCAAGGACAACGCCGAGGACTACCGCTACTTCCCCGAGCCGGACCTGGTGCCGGTGGCCCCCACCCGCGAGTGGGTCGAGGAGCTGCGCGCCGCTCTGCCCGAGCTGCCGCGGGTGCGCCGTGCCCGGCTGCAGGCGGAGTGGGGCCTGTCCGACAAGGACATGCAGTCGGTGCTCAACGCCGGTGCGGTGGGGCCGATCCAGGAGACCATCGCGGCCGGTGCCCCGGCCGACCAGGCCCGCAAGTGGTGGATGGGCGAGCTGGCCCGTCGCGCCAACGAGACCGGCACCGAGCTGAGCGAGCAGCCGATCACCCCGGCGCAGGTCGCCCGGGTCGCCGCGCTGGTCGCCGAGGGCAAGCTCAACGACAAGCTGGCCCGCCAGGTCATCGAGGGCGTGCTGGCCGGCGAGGGCGAGCCGGACGGGATCGTCGAGAAGCGCGGCCTGGCCGTGGTCTCGGACGACTCCGCGCTGGGTGCCGCGGTCGACCAGGCCATCGCCGAGAACGAGGCGATCGCCGCCAAGATCCGCGACGGCAAGGTCCAGGCCGTGGGCGCGCTGGTCGGCGCGGTCATGAAGGCCACCCGCGGCCAGGCCGACGCCGCCCGCGTGAAGGACCTGATCTTGGAGAAGCTGGGTGCGGCCTAGGCTGTCGACCCTGCCTTCCTAAGGTATCTAAGGCATCTAAGGCCCTCTAAGTAAGGCCTAAGGCCCCGTCTCACCTATGTATCTGGGTGAGGCGGGGCCTTAAACCATTTTTGGAGACCGATCTAAGGCATCCGGGGCCCGGAAGATGCGGCACGCTCCCGATGCGGCACCCCCCACTGGCGGAGGAAGCTCTTACCTGTCAGCAAGACGGAGTGGAAAACCCGAGGGGGAACCGGAAATGATCGAGTACCAGACCTTCCAGCAACAGGCCCACGAGCTCGTGGCCCGCGCCGAGCACGAGCGCCTGGTGCGCGAGGCCAAGGAGGCCCGCCGACTGCGGCAGCGTCCGGTGGCCGCCCGCTTCCAGCGGCGCCCCGTGCGTCGGCCCGAATGCTGACGGCGCGGCACCACGGCGGTGCCGAAGGAGCTCCGGAGGGGGAGACGCTCACCAGCGTCTCCCCCTCCGGGCATTCGGGTCCTTCGACCCGTTCGCCAGGGGAGATAACCCCTCGGCCGGGCCCCACCGGCTATGGCATGCTCGCCTCCATGCAGCAGACATCGGTCAGCCCCGTCTTCGTCGGCCGCGGCAGCGAGATCACCGAGCTGACCGACGCGCTGCGCCGCGCCGGCACCGGCAGCCCGCAGGCCATCCTGATCGGCGGGGAGGCGGGGGTCGGCAAGACCCGGCTGCTGGAGGAGTTCCTGGAGCGGGCGGCCGCCCGCGGGGCGGTCACCTCGCTCGGCAGTTGTCTGGAGGTCGGCGCCGAGGGCCTGCCGTACGCGCCGCTGGCCGCCGCGCTGCGCCGGCTGCACCGCTCGCTGGGCCCCGAACTGGAGGCCGCCGCGGCCGGCAGCGAGAGCCACCTCGCCCTGCTGCTCTCCGAGTTCGGCGAGGTGGACGGCGAACCCAACGACGAGTACAGCCGGGCCCGGCTGTTCGAGCACACCGCGAGGCTGTTCGAGCGGCTCGGCGCGGAGCGTACCCTCGTCCTCGCCGTCGAGGACCTGCACTGGTCCGACCGCTCCACCCGCGAGCTGCTCGCCTTCCTGGTGCGCACCCTGCACCGGTCCCGGGTGCTGCTGGTCGCCACCTACCGCACCGACGACCTGCACCGCCGGCACCCGCTGCGCCCCTTCCTCGCCGAGCTCGAACGGCTGCGCACCGTCCAGCGGCTGGAGCTGGCGCGGTTCGACCGGCGCGAGGTGGCCGCCCAGCTGGCCGGCATCCTCGGCACCACCGTCCCCGACCGCCAGCTGGTGGACCGCATCCACCGCCGCTCGGAGGGGAACCCGTTCTTCGTCGAGGAGCTGGCCACCGCCTTCGAGGACGGCTGCGGAGCCGGGCTGACCGACTCGCTGCGGGACATCCTGCTGGTGCGGGTCGAGGGCCTGGACGAGGAGGCCCAGCGGGTGGTGCGGATCGCCGCCGAGGGCGGCTCGCACGTCGAACACGCCCTGCTGGCCGCCGTCCTGGACGACGACGAGGAGGCGCTGATCGAGGCGCTGCGGGCGGCCGTCGGCGCCAACATCCTGCGCCCGGACAGCGAGGGCGAGGGCTACCGGTTCCGCCACGCGCTGGTCCGCGAGGCGGTCTCGGACGACCTGCTGCCCGGCGAACGGCACCGGATCAACCGCAAGTTCGCGCTCGTCGTGGAGGCCCAGCCGCAGCTCGTCCCGGGCGACGCGCTGGCCGCCCGGCTGGCCAACTACTGGTACCACGCGCACGATCCGGCCCGCGCCCTGCCGACGGCCCTGGACGCCGCCCGCGCGGCCCGCCGCCGCAACGCCTTCGCCGAGCAGCTCGGGATGCTGGAACGGGCCCTGGAGCTGTGGGACCTGGTCTCCGAGGAGGTGCTGGCGCACACCCTGCGCCCGTACGACTGGGCCGAGACCTACCCGCCGGGCTCCTGCGACCACAGCGCCGCGGACGAGGACTGCGACCGGATCCAGCTGGTCGACGTGCTGGCCGAGGCGGTGGTCGCGGCCCGGCGCTGCGGCGACCGGGAGCGCGGCCTGAGCCTGGCCAAGCGCGGGCTGCGGCTGGTCGACGAGGCGGAGCACCCGGTGCGCGCGGCCTGGTTCCGGATCAACCGGGCCCGGATGCTGGGCAGCCTGCGCCGCTCCGGCGACGAGGAGGAGATCGCGAACGCGCTGCGGCTGGTGGAGCACCTGCCGCCGACCGCGGTGCAGGCCGAGGTGCTCGCGCTCGGCGCCGGGACGGCGATGCTCAAGAAGCCGACCGCGGAGGCGATCGAGCTGGCCGAGCGGGCGATCCGGATCGCCGAGGAGGTGGGCGCCCACTCGGTCGAGGTGCACGCCCGGATGACCCTCGGCGGCCTGCGCTACGACGTGCAGGGCGACGCCGAGGGCGGGCTCGCCGAGCTCGCCGGGGCGGTCGAACGGGCCCGCCGGCTGGGCGTGCCCGACCTGCTGCTGCGCGGCATCAACAACCTGGCCAGCATGCAGCGCGGACTGGGACACCCCGAGGACGCGGTCCGACTGGCCCGGGAGGGCCTGGAGTTCGCGGACGGCAACGGCCTGCTGCGCAACATCGGCGCCATCCTGACCGGCAACCTGGTCGAGGCGCTGACCGACCTCGGGCGGGTCCGGGAGGCCGCCGAGGTGCTGGCCGGCTACGAGGCGGCCAGCCCGACCGGCACCCACGCCGAGTTCCTGGACCGGATGCGCGGCGAACTCGCCCTGCTCAAGGGGGACCTGGCCACCGCGGGGACCATGCTGGCGCAGGCCCGGGCGGCCAACCGGGTCGGCCAGGTCCAGCACAGCGTGCCGATCAGCCGGCTGGCGGTGCGGCTCGCGGCGCTCGGCGGCCGGCCGCTGGAGGCCCGGGCCGAAGCGCTCGCCGTGCTGGAGGAGGACGGCCGGCTCGGTCACGAGTCCGACGTCTACCCGCTGCTGGCCGAGGCCGCGACGGTGGAGGCGGACAGCCGGGGCCTGCCGCAGGCCGGGGCGGGCCGGCCGGGGGCGCTGGCCGCGATCGCGGCGGCCGCCGCCGAGCTGCGTCCCCGGGCCCCGCTGCACCACGGCTGGGCCCGGCTGCTGGAGGCCGAACTGGCCCGCGCCGAGGGCGCGGACACTCCGGAGGTCTGGGCCGCCGCGGTCGAGGCGCTGCGGCCGACCGGCCTGCCGTACCCGCTGGCACAGGCCCTGCTGCGGGCCGGCGAGGCCGAGGTGCAGGCCGGCCGGCGCGAGGCCGGCGCCGAACTGCTGCGCGAGGCGGCCGAACTGGCGGCAGTCCGGGACGACCGGCTGCTCGGCGGGCAGATCGCCGCGCTGGCCGAGCGGGCCGGGCTGAGCCTCGCCCCGGCCGAGCGGTCGGCCGCGGTGCCGGCCCAGGCCGCCGGGGACTCCTTCAACCTCACCCCCCGTGAGCGGGACGTGCTCCGCCTGCTCGCGCGCGGCTGGACCAACCGGCAGATCGCCGAGGAGCTGTACATCTCTCCGAAGACCGCGAGCGTGCACGTCTCCAACATCCTCGGCAAGCTCGCGGTCGGCGGCCGGGGCGAGGCGGCCGCACTGGCGCACCGGCTGCGGCTGTTCCCGGACGACCTGGCCTCCTCGGGCCGCTGAGCAGGGCCCCACGGCGGGAGCAGGGAGGGGTTGCGCCGGGG
>NZ_JBHVJT010000007.1:165012-174313 GCF_042798815.1 Kitasatospora sp. NPDC057738
GGTCAGCCCCTGGCCGGGTGCGGTCGGGTGCTGGTCCATGGGCCGGGCCACCTTTCGGGCGCGGGAGCGGGGTTCGGGGGGGTGCGGTGTTGGCGCGGACGCCCCACGACCACACCCCCCCCCTCCCCCCCCCCCCTTTCCCCCCCCTTCCTGGCGCCGCCGTTCGTCCGTCCTGGAACCGGTGTTCGGGCGCTGCTGCGTGCTCCCGTGCGCGCCGCGTGAGCCCCCGCCCGCGCGCCGCCGCCAACCGGGCCGATCCGTAGGAATAGGGGGCATTTCCCCACCCTTTCGCCATTACTCTAAGTTGAGTGTGCGTGTCATTGAGTGACGGGATTGGTGTAGGGTCCATTTTGGGAGCATCGGTACGGTGCGGCGACCGGCAGGCCGCCCACCCCCTGGGCCACCGTCCTGACGGGGCGCCAGGCCACCGCGTACGTCCGAGAGGTGCGCGGCCGGTGGTCCGTGGCCGGGGCGCGAGGCCCCGGGCCGGAGGGGGAGAGGCCGAGTGAGCTCCACCGAAACGGTGCTGCCCGGAACCGGACGGCCGGAGGCACCGCACACCGACACGTCCGCCGCCGACGTGCCCGCACCCGCCCGCCGCAGCCCGCTGTGCCGGCTCCGGGCCAGCCGCACCCTGCCCGGGTTCGTCCTGGGCGCACTCTGCCTGGCCTACGCCGCGGGCGCCGCCGCCGGCTGGGGATCACACCAACTGTCCGTCTTCATGGGCGACTTCGGACTGGCCGCGGCGGCCCTGGCGGCCGCGCTCTCCTGTCTGGTGTACGGCTGCACGGTCGGCGGGCACGCCCGCCCGGCCTGGCTGCTGTTCGGCCTCTCCTCGCTCATGGTCGCCTTCGGCAACGGCACCTGGGGCTGGTACGAGCTGGTCGTGCGCACCGCGCTGCCCCGGGACTCGCTCGCCGAGTACGCCTTCCTGCTCTTCGCCCCGCTCGCCATCACCGGCGTCCTGGTGCTCGCCCAGCACCCGCGCACGGCGGCCGGCTGGCTCTGCCTGCTGCTCGACGGCTGGCTGATCGCCGGCTCGCTGTTCACCCTCAGCTGGAGCCTGGCACTCGGCCGGATCGCGGCCGGCGAGGACGGCTCACCGCTGCGCCTGGCCCTCAACCTGGCCTACCCGGTGCTGGACATCCTGCTGGTCAGCCTGGTGGTCGGGCTGCGCTTCGGCGGCCGGGACGGCAACCGGGCGGCGGTGCACACGGCGATGGTGGCGCTCGCCGTCACCGTCACCTGCGACGCCCTGTTCACCTCCCCGGAACTGCGCAGCAACTACCACTCGGGCGAGCTGCTGGACGCCGGCTGGTTCGCCGGCAGCCTGCTGCTGGCCTGGGCGCCGTGGTCGCCGCGCTGGCGCCGCCCGCTGCGCGAGCACCCCTCGGCCGGCGGCCTGCCGCACCGCCGGGTGGCCACCACCTTCAGCGCGCTGACGCCGTACGCGGCCGCCGCGGTCTGCACCGCCGGAATCCTCTACAACGCCCTCGGTGGACGGGAGTTGGACCGCGTGGTGGCCGCGGCGGCCTGCACCGTCGGGCTGGCGCTGATCCTCCGGCAGGGCGTGATGCTCCTGGACAACCTGTCGCTGGCCCAGGAACTCGCCCACAAGGAGGCGCACTTCCGCTCCCTGGTGCAGGGCTCCAGCGACGTCATCATGATCGCCGGCGCCAACGGCGTGCTCTCCTACGTCTCCCCGGCCGCGCTCGGCGTCTACGGCCGGGACCCGGAGCAGCTGGTCGGCGGCAACCTGCTGGACCTGGTCCACCCCGAGGACGTCGGCCGGGTGCTCGCCGAGGTCCGCCGCTACCTCGCCAGGGTCCGGCTCACCACCCACCGCAGCCCCGGCGGCGCCGAGCTCTCCGCCCGGGTCGAGTGCCGGATCAGCTCCGGCGCCGGCGAGTGGCTGCACGTCGAGTCCACCGTCAGCAGACATCGCGACGGCCTGCTGCTCAACAGCCGGGACGTCACCGAACGCGTCATGCTCCAGGCCCAGTTGCAGCACAACGCCTTCCACGACCCGCTCACCGACCTGCCCAACCGGGCGCTGTTCACCCAGCGGCTGCGGGCCGCCCTCGGCGCCCGCGGCCAGCAGGGCGGGACGGGCGCCGGGATCGCGGTGCTCTTCCTCGACCTGGACGGCTTCAAGGCGGTCAACGACACCGCCGGGCACCAGGTCGGCGACGAACTGCTGGTGCAGGCCGCCCGCCGGCTCCAGAGCGCCGTCCGCTGCGGGGACACCGTCGCCCGGTTCGGCGGCGACGAGTTCGCCGCGCTGGTCTGCGGCCCGCTCGGCCGCCTCCAGGTCCAGGAGCTGGCCGAGCGGCTGCGCCTCGCGCTCTCCGAGCCGTACTGGATCGGCGGTGCCGAACTCGGCGTCGCCGCCAGCATCGGCATCGCCTTCGGCACCCCCGAGCGCGGCCCGGCGGCCGACCCCAGGGTCGCCGCCGACGAGCTGATGCGCAACGCCGACCTCGCGATGTACCGGGCCAAGTCCGAGGGCAAGGGCCGGGTGGTGCTCTACACCCCCGCGATGCGGGCCGACCTGGAGCGCCGCACCGAACTGGAGGAGCGGCTGCGGATGGCGGTGAGGGAGGGCGGCTTCACGCTGCTCCACCAGCCCGTGGTGGACCTGCGCAGCGGCGCGGTGACCGGCGTCGAGGCGCAGGCCCGCTGGCGCTCGGTGGGCGGCCTGCTGCTCACCCCGGCCGAGTTCCTGCGTTCGAGCGAGCACGGCGACGCGGCCACCCGGTTCTCCCGCTGGCTGGTCCTGGAGGCGGTCAGCGCGGCCGTCGAGCGGCGCACCCTGCCGGGCCGGGGCCGCGGCGCGCCGGAGCCCGTCCCGGTGGCCGTGCGGCTCTCCGTGGAACGGCTCTGCTCGCCCGGCCTGTACGAGACGGTGGCCGCGGCGCTGCGCGACAGCGGGCTGCCGGCCGACGAGCTGGTGATCGAGGTGGCCCGGATGGGCCCGGACTCGCTCGCCGACGAGCTCGGCCGCCGGCTCTCCGCCCTGCGCGGGCTGGGCGTCTCCACCTGGCTGGCCGGGTACGGCGCCGGCGGCGGCTCGCTCGGCGCCCTCGCCCGGCTGCCGCTGGACGGGCTCAAGCTGGACCGCACGCTCGTCCAGGACCTCGGCGAGTCCGCGCTCAGCCGCACCCTGGCCGGGCACGTGCTGCGGCTCGGCCGCGACCTCGGGATGGCCACCGCCGCCGAGGGGGTGGACCTGCCCCGCCAGGTCTCCGCGCTGCAGGAGCTGGGCTGCGGGCAGGCCCAGGGCTCGGCCTTCGCCCCGCCGCTGGACGAGCCCCGGCTGCGCCGGGCGCTGGCCCGCCGCGGCTACCCGGTGCCCGCGCCGGCGGGCCCGGTCCCGGCCCGCCGCGCGTACCCTCCCGCCGCCGACGACACCCGGACGAGTGGCCGCACGAGCGGCCGCACGGACGCCGCGCCGGGACGTGGCGCACATCACCATGGCGGCTCTGACCTGCCCGAACACCGTGCCGTCACTGGTCCGCCGGGAGGTCCGCATGGCGAGACGGTCGTCCCACCTGCTTGACATGCCGCCCCGGACGGGAGGAAGGTCGTTGCCATGCGCACCCGAATTCTCGTACTTGGCGGGCGCGTCGGCTGAGTGGGCTCGTACGCCCTGCTCGTGACAGACCGACGCGCCACCCCTCGCATGCCCTTGGGCACGAGGGGTTTTTTGTTGCACTGACGCTGTTCCACCTCCGCAAGACCCCTGGCCTCGGCCGCCCGAGCATGTCCGACTTGTCGGATCGAGCGGGACGATTGAGGCAGAGCCGGCGCTCGGCCCGGACCGGGACCCCACCCTCGCAGCACCGGGGCCCGCAGCACCTGGTCGGCAAATCCCGAGAAGAGACAGGCAGATGACTGAGCACGCCGCATCCCCCCGCCGCGGGGACAACCCGGCCGCCAACGCTCCCGCTCCCCAGCACGTCGTCGAGACCATGACCGGCGCCCAGTCGCTCATCCGCTCCCTGGAGGCCGTGGGCGCGGACACCGTCTTCGGCATTCCGGGCGGGGCCATCCTTCCCGCGTACGACCCCCTGATGGACTCCGTCAAGGTGCGCCACATCCTGGTCCGCCACGAGCAGGGCGCCGGTCACGCCGCCACCGGCTACGCCCAGGCCACCGGCCGGGTCGGGGTCTGCATGGCGACCTCCGGCCCGGGCGCGACCAACCTGGTCACCCCGATCGCCGACGCCTACATGGACTCGGTGCCGGTCGTCGCGATCACCGGCCAGGTCTCCTCCAAGGCGATCGGCACCGACGCCTTCCAGGAGGCGGACATCTGCGGCATCACGATGCCGATCACCAAGCACAACTACCTGGTCACCGACCCGGCCGAGATCCCCCGGGTGATCGCGGAGGCCTTCCACATCGCCGCCACCGGCCGCCCCGGCCCGGTCCTGGTCGACATCGCCAAGGACGCGCTCCAGGCGACCACCACCTTCCGCTGGCCGGTCGAGACCGCGCTGCCCGGCTACCGCCCGGTGACCAAGCCGCACGCCAAGCAGATCCGCGAGGCCGCGAAGATGCTGGTCGGCGCCAAGCGTCCGGTGCTGTACGTCGGCGGCGGCGTGCTCAAGGCGCAGGCCACCGCCGAGCTGCGGATCCTCGCCGAGCTGACCGGCGCCCCGGTGGTCACCACCCTGATGGCGCTCGGCGCCTTCCCGGACAGCCACCCCCAGCACCTGGGCATGCCCGGCATGCACGGCTCCGTCCCGGCCGTCACCGCGCTCCAGAAGGCGGACCTGCTGTTCACCCTGGGCGCCCGCTTCGACGACCGCGTCACCGGCAAGCTGGACGGCTTCGCCCCCGGCGCCAAGGTCGTCCACGCCGACATCGACCCGGCCGAGATCGGCAAGAACCGCCCGGCGGACGTGCCGATCGTCGGCGACGCCCGCGAGGTGCTCGCCGACCTGATCGTCGCCGTCCAGGCCGAGTTCGACGCCGGCCACCGGGGCGACTACACCGAGTGGTGGGAGCGGCTCGACGAGTGGAAGAAGACCTACCCGCTCGGCTACGAGCCGGCCCCGGACGGGCAGCTCTCGCCGCAGCAGGTCATCGAGCGGATCGGCCGGCTGGTCGGCCCCGAGGCCATCTACGCCGCGGGCGTGGGCCAGCACCAGATGTGGAGCTCGCAGTTCATCCAGTTCGAGAAGCCGGGCACCTGGCTCAACTCGGGCGGCGCCGGGACGATGGGCTACGCCGTCCCCGCGGCGATGGGCGCCAAGGCCGGCCGCCCGGAGACCGCGGTCTGGGCCATCGACGGCGACGGCTGCTTCCAGATGACCAACCAGGAGCTGGTCACCTGCGCCCTGAACGACATCCCGATCAAGGTCGCGGTCATCAACAACGGCTCGCTGGGCATGGTCCGGCAGTGGCAGACGCTGTTCTACAACCAGCGCTACTCCAACACCGTGCTGCACTCCGGCCCCGGCCACGACGGCATCGAGCCGCCGGCCCAGGGCACCCGGATCCCCGACTTCGTCCTGCTGTCCGAGGCGATGGGCTGCGTCGGCCTGCGCTGCGAGCGCCCCGAGGACCTCGACGCGGTCATCAAGCAGGCGATGGAGATCAACGACCGCCCGGTGGTCATCGACTTCATCGTCCACCAGGACGCCATGGTCTGGCCGATGGTCGCGGCCGGCACCAGCAACGACGAGATCCAGTTCGCCAAGGGCGTGCGCCCCGACTTCGGCGACGACCTCGACTGACCAGCCCCTGCAGTTTCCAGAACGACTGAGGAATCCCATGTCCAAGCACACCCTCTCCGTCCTGGTCGAGAACAAGCCCGGCGTGCTCGCCCGCATCGCCGCCCTGTTCTCCCGTCGGGGCTTCAACATCGACTCCCTCGCCGTCGGCTCGACCGAGCATCCGGACGTGTCCCGGATGACGATCGTGGTCAACGTCGAGGACCTCCCGCTGGAACAGGTCACCAAGCAGCTCAACAAGCTCGTGAACGTGATAAAGATCGTCGAACTCGACCAGTCCGCTGCGATCCAGCGGGAACTGGTCCTGGTGAAGGTCCGCGCCGACAACGAGACCCGGTCGCAGATCGTCGAGATCGTCCAGCTGTTCCGTGCCAAGACCGTCGACGTGTCGCCCGAAGCGGTGACCATCGAGGCCACCGGCAGTTCGGACAAGCTGGAGGCCATGCTCCGGATGCTGGAGCCTTACGGCATCAAGGAGTTGGTCCAGTCCGGCCTGGTCGCCATCGGCCGCGGCGCGCGTTCCATCACGGACCGCTCGCTGCGCGCCCTGGACCGCAGCGCGTAAACAGCGCCGTCTCAAACCCTGACGCAAAGACCCAAACCCCCGCCGCGTGCGCATACGGTGAGCACCGCGTACCCGGCAACCATCACGCAAGGAGATGTGCCCCCGTGGCCGAGCTGTTCTACGAAGACGACGCCGACCTGTCCATCATCCAGGGCCGCAAGGTCGCGGTCATCGGCTACGGAAGCCAGGGCCACGCCCACGCGCTGTCGCTGCGCGACTCCGGCGCCGACGTCCGGGTCGGCCTGAAGCCGGAGTCCACGTCCCGCGCCAAGGCGGAGGAGGCCGGCCTGCGCGTCGTCACCCCGGCCGAGGCGGCGGCCGAGGCCGACGTCATCATGATCCTGGTGCCGGACCCGATCCAGGCCGACGTCTACGAGGCCGACATCGCCCCGCACCTGAAGGCCGGCGACGCCCTGTTCTTCGGCCACGGCCTGAACATCCGCTTCGGCTTCATCAAGCCCCCGGCGGACGTCGACGTCTGCATGGTCGCCCCGAAGGGCCCGGGCCACCTGGTCCGCCGCCAGTACGAGGAGGGCCGCGGCGTCCCCGCGATCGTCGCGGTCGAGCAGGACGCCTCGGGCAACGCCTTCGCCCTGGCGCTGTCGTACGCCAAGGGCCTGGGCGCCACCAAGGCCGGCGTCATCAAGACCACCTTCACCGAGGAGACCGAGACCGACCTGTTCGGCGAGCAGGCCGTCCTCTGCGGTGGCACCGCCGCCCTGGTGAAGGCCGGTTTCGAGACCCTGGTCGAGGCCGGCTACCAGCCGGAGATCGCCTACTTCGAGTGCCTGCACGAGCTGAAGCTCATCGTCGACCTGATGTACGAGGGCGGCCTGGAGAAGATGCGCTGGTCGGTCTCCGAGACCGCCGAGTGGGGCGACTACGTCACCGGCCCGCGGATCATCACCGACGCCACCAAGGCCGAGATGAAGAAGGTCCTCGCCGAGATCCAGGACGGCACCTTCGCCAACACCTGGATCGCCGAGTACAAGGCGGGTCTGCCCAAGTACAACGAGTACAAGAAGGCCGACGAGGACCACCTGCTGGAGACCACCGGCAAGAAGCTGCGCTCGCTGATGAGCTGGGTCAACGAGAAGGCCTGACCCCCTTCCGGGCCGGTACCGGCTGCGCCGCCGGCCCCGATTTTGTAACTCCCTTGTACAAGTAGGCTGCTCTCGTCCGGGTGATTTCGCCGGACGGGAGCAGCCCGCTACCCAGCCCGTCGATACACTCCGAGTGCGCGTCAGGCCCACAGCGTCGTGCGTCTACCTACGCGGCATGCCACCTTCCCCCGCCCTCCACGCCACCTACGTGCCCGGGGGAACCGGACAGTTAAGGACCCCACTGTCGTGAGCAAATCCGTTGTACTGATCGCCGAAGAGCTCTCGCCCGCCACCGTCGACGCCCTCGGCCCCGACTTCGAGATCCGCCACTGCAACGGCGCCGACCGCACCGAGCTGCTCACCGCGATCGCCGACGTCGACGCGATCCTGATCCGCTCCGCCACCAAGGTCGACGCCGAGGCGCTGGCCGTCGCCCGCAAGCTCAAGGTGGTCGCCCGGGCCGGTGTCGGCCTGGACAACGTGGACGTCTCCGCCGCCACCAAGGCCGGCGTGATGGTCGTCAACGCGCCGACCTCCAACATCGTCACCGCCGCCGAGCTCGCCTGCGGCCTGCTGATCTCCGTCGCCCGCAACATCGCGCCGGCCAACGCCGCGCTCAAGCAGGGCGAGTGGAAGCGCAACAAGTACACCGGCGTCGAGCTGAGCGAGAAGACCCTCGGTGTCGTCGGCCTCGGCCGGATCGGCGTGCTGGTCGCCCAGCGGATGTCCGCGTTCGGGATGAAGATCGTCGCGTACGACCCCTACATCCAGGCCGCCCGCGCCGCGCAGATGGGCGTCAAGCTGGTCACCCTGGAGGAGCTGCTGGAGGTCTCGGACTTCATCACCGTCCACCTCCCCAAGACCCCGGAGACCATCGGCCTGATCGGCGACGAGGCGCTGCACAAGGTCAAGCCGACCGTCCGCATCGTGAACGCCGCCCGCGGCGGCATCGTGGACGAGGAGGCGCTGGCGAGCGCGCTGCGCGACGGCCGGGTGGCCGGCGCCGGCCTGGACGTGTACGCCAAGGAGCCGTGCACCGACTCCCCGCTGTTCGCCTTCGACAACGTGGTCGCCACCCCGCACCTGGGCGCCTCCACCGACGAGGCGCAGGAGAAGGCCGGCATCGCGGTCGCCAGGTCGGTGCGCCTCGCGCTGGCCGGCGAGCTGGTGCCGGACGCGGTGAACGTCCAGGGCGGCGTGATCGCCGAGGACGTCCGCCCGGGCCTGCCGCTGGCCGAGAAGCTCGGCCGGATCTTCACCGCGCTGGCCGGCGAGGTGGCCGTCCGCCTCGACGTCGAGGTCCGCGGCGAGATCACCCAGCACGACGTGAAGGTGCTCGAACTGTCCGCGCTGAAGGGCGTGTTCGAGGACGTGGTGGCGGAGACGGTGTCCTACGTCAACGCCCCGCTGTTCGCCCAGGAGCGCGGTGTCGAGGTCCGGCTGACCACCTCCAGCGAGAGCCCCGAGCACCGCAACGTGATCACCGTCCGCGGCACGCTCGGGGGCGGCGAGGAGATCGCCATCTCCGGCACGCTGGCCGGCCCCAAGCAGACCCAGAAGATCGTCGGCGTGGACGCCTTCGACGTGGACGTGGCGCTCACCGACCACATGGCCTTCTTCAAGTACGAGGACCGCCCCGGCGTGGTCGGCGTGCTCGGCCGCCACCTCGGCGACGCGGGCATCAACATCGCCGGCATGCAGGTCGCCCGCGACGGCGGCAACGCGCTGGCCTCCATCACCGTGGACACCGAGATCCCGCAGGAGGTGCTGTCGGCCATCGCCGCCGAGATCGGCGCCCACTTCGCGCGCTCGGTCGACCTGGGCTGACCCTCCCGGCTCCAGCAGGGCCCGGGGGGACAGTTGGGAGAGGGGGGCGGGAAGCGTGCGTGTTT
>NZ_JBHVJT010000008.1:0-16044 GCF_042798815.1 Kitasatospora sp. NPDC057738
GGCGGGGCGACGGGCGGGGCGACGGGCGGGGCGACGGGCGGCGCGACGGGCGGCGCGACGGGCGGGGCCGGAGCGGCGGGGACGACCGGCGGGACGGCCGGCGCCGGGGGCACCTCCGGCGGCGCCGGCGGGACCGGGGGCAGCGGGGCGGCGGGGGAGCCGATCACCGGGAGGTCCGGCAGGGTCGGATCGTGGTCCTCGTCCTCCTCCGCGGCCGGTCGGCCGGCCGGCCGCGGAGCGATCACCGGCAGGTCCAGCGCGGTGGGGGTCTGCTCGGCCTCCTCGACGGCGGTGGCCGGCGGGTCGATCGGCAGCACGGCGACGGTGATGTTGTCGTGGCCGCCGGCCGCGACCGCGAACTTCACCAGGGTCTGTGCGGTGGCGAGCGGCTCGGTGCGGGCGTCCGGGCGCACGTAGTACGCCAGGTCGGTGGCCGCCTCGGCGTAGTTCCACAGCCCGTCGGTGCAGATCAGCACCACCCCGGGGACGTGCGGGGTGAAGTCGAGGGTGTGCGGCACGACCTCCTCGGCGTCGGCGCCGAGCCAGCCGGTGATCGCGTGCGCGCGGGGGTCGGAGTAGGCCTCGGCCTCGCTCATCAACCCGGCCTCGACCATCCGGGCCGCCCAGGAGTCGTCCTGGGTGAGCCGGAAGGGCTCGGCGGCGGCGCGGTCGTCCGGGATCCAGTACGCCCGGGTGTCGCCGACCCACCCGATGGTGACCCGTCCGCCCGCGGCTATGGCGCTGACGTAGGTGCAGGCGGGCGCGTTGAGGTCGGGGCGGGTGGGGCCGGCGCCGTCGGTGGCGAGGTCGGCGACGGCCTTGGCGGCGTCGGCGATGGCCTGGTGCATCGCCCGGTTCGGGTCCCGGCCGGCCTCCAGGGCGGTCAGCAGCGATTCGGAGGCGGCGTCCACGGCCGTCTCCGAGGCCTCGTCCGGGCGGTCGGAGGAGGAGACGCCGTCGCACACCACGGCGACCACGACCGGCTCGCCGCCGGGCAGCGAGGTCGCGGCGACGGTGAAGGAGTCCTCGTTGCGGTGGTGGCGCACGCCGCGGTCGCTGACCCCGGCGACGCCCCCGAGCGACTTCTCCATGTGGTCGCGCGGGCGCGGCTGGGCGCCGCCGCAGCCCTCGCAGTAGCCGTCCGGGGCGACCTGCGGCTGCCCGCAGTGCACGCAGACCGGCCCGCGCGGCGACGGTACGGCCTCGCCGCGCGCGGCGGCCCAGCTCGTCGGCATCGAGCCGGGGGCCGCCC
Source organism: Kitasatospora sp. NPDC057738 (assembly GCF_042798815.1). NCBI lineage: Bacteria > Bacillati > Actinomycetota > Actinomycetes > Kitasatosporales > Streptomycetaceae > Kitasatospora > Kitasatospora sp. NPDC057738. Next base: position 1,253 of record NZ_JBHVJT010000008.1, read on the forward strand.
GGCCGTTCCGGCCGGTCCCGCAGGAGCCGCAGAAGGCGTCCTCCTGGTCCATCGGCTCCGAACAGCTCGGGCACTCGGTCTGCTGCGGCATCTGCTACACCCACGTCCTGGGACGGGCACGGTTGGCCCGTTCCACCATCTCGATCCTGATCTCGGCCCGGTCGGCCAACCGGGCGAGTACCCGGTAGGACTGTTCCAGGGCGAAGCGCAGTTCCCGCTCCTGTGCGGGACGTCCCAGTACCACCAGGTCGGTGGCCCTTCGGCCGGCGGCCGCCTCGGCGCCGACCCAGCCGAGGGCCGCGTCGAGCACCTCGACCGCGAGCTCCTCGCGGCGGCGGGAGTCCAGCCGCAGCGCGGTCAGCTGCGCGGAGCTCGCGCCGAGGTCGAGGGCCAGGTCGTCGGTGGCCGGGCGCTCGCGCAGCCGGGCCCGGACGGCGGCGATCCGGGCGGCCGTGTACTGGTTGGAGGTGGCCGGGACGGTCTCCAGGACGCGGACCGCGCCGGTCCGGTCCTCCTCGGCCAGCCGGACCCGGGCCAGCCCGAAGGCGGCGCTCAGGTAGGCGTGGTCGGTGGCCCACACCAGTCGGTAGAACTCGGCCGCGTCGCCGCCGTCGGCGAGCAGTTCGGCGCAGATGGCGAGGGCCAGCTTGGGGGCGGCCTCGCCGGGGAAGGCGTCGTAGACCGCGTCGAAGGCCTCCGCGGCGGCCCGCAGCGCTGCGACTCGCCCGCTCGCCTCCGGGCGCTCCTGTCCCGGCGCCGACGGTCGTCGCTCCCTCGCTCCTGCGTCGCTCCCTCGCTCCGCGCTCTCGGTGCCGGCGCGCCCTTCGGTTCGGGGCGCGGCCTCGCTGCCGACCAGCGCGGTCAGGCCGCGGTACCAGACCACCCGCCAGTCGTCCGGCTGGTCCTGTTCCAGTTCGGCGAGGCGGCGCACGGCGTCCGGGTGGCGGCCGAGTTCGAGCAGGGTGCGCAGTTCGCGCAGCCGGCTCTCGACCGAGACGGTGGGCGCGGCGGCCAGCGCGGCGAGCGTCTCCTCGGGGTCGGGGGTGACCAGGACGGCCAGGAAGCCGGCGTTGGGGTCGCCGGGGTCGACCCGGGGGACGGGCAGCGCGAGGGCGGCGGCGGCCGGGTCCAGGGGGGCCACCCGGAGCTGTCCGGCCTGTTCGGTGGGCAGCACCAGCTCGGTGTCGACGACGCGCAGTTCGGGGCCGAACAGGGTGGACGGCGCGGGCCGGGGCCGGTCGTCCTGGAGGGCCATGATCTCCCGCAGCACGCCGGTGAGCTGGTCGGCCATCTCCTCGGCGGAGGCGAAGCGGCGGGCCGGGTCCGGGTCGGTGGCGCGGACCAGGAAGCGGTAGTAGGACTCGTACCGGGCGAAGGCCTCGACCTGCTCGGGGCCGGGCAGCGAGTCGCGGTAGGTGCCGCTGTAGCCCTGGAAGTCGAAGGTGAGCACCGCGAGGGTGCGGGCCACGGTGTACAGGTCGGAGGCGACGGAGGGGCCGTCGGTGGCGATCTCCGGGGCCTGGTAGCCGATGGTGCCGTAGATCGGGCCGTCGTCGTCGAGCCGGCGGACCGCGCCCATGTCTATGATCTTGAGCGTGTCGCCGCTCTGGATCACGTTGTCGATCTTGAAGTCGCAGTACACCAGGCCCCGGCCGTGCAGGTACCCCAGGGCCGGCAGCGCCTCCAGCGCGTAGGCGATCGCCTGCTCGACCGGCAGCGGCTCGCGCCGGCCGTCCGCGGTGCGGCGCTCGTTGGCGATGTCCTTGAGCGACTTCCCGCCGACGTACTCCATCACGATGTAGCCGTCGGTGGCGCCGGTGCGCAGGTCGGGGTGCTCGGCGAAGTTGATGATCCGGACGATGTTCGGGTGGTCCACCTCGGCCAGGAAGCGCCGCTCGGCGACGGCCACCGCGAGCGCGTCCTCGTCGCCGGTGTCCAGCAGGCCCTTGAGCACCACCCACTTGTCGTTGACCCGCCGGTCCACCGCCAGGTAGATCCAGCCGAGCCCGCCGTGCGCCAGGCAGCCCACCACCTCGTACTGCCCGCCGACCAGGTCGCCGCGGCGCAGCTTGGGCGTGAACGAGTACGGCGTGCCGCACTTGGTGCAGAAGCCGTCCGGGCGGCCCGGGCTGCCGTTCTTCTCCCGGCCCACCGGGGCCTCGCACTTGGAGCAGAACCGCTTGCGCTCGGGCACCTCGGGGTTGGCCAGCACCGCCCGGGAGGGGTCGGCCGCCTCGACGGTCGGCACGGTGACCAGGCCGGCGCCCAGCCGGCTGCGGGTGCCCGCGGTGCCGCCGCCCCGGGTGGAGCGGACCGAGAGCGAGCGGCCGCTGCCGGTGCGGGTGGAGCGGTGCGAGCGGGAGCGGCCGGACATCGTACGGGCCGAGCCGGTGCGGGTCGACATCGAACGGGCCGGGCCGGTGGGGCCGTGGCCGGAGCCGGGGGAGACCCGGGCGGAGGGGACGTACGGCTGGGTGACGCCGGTGTCGCCGCCGGGCGGGGTCAGGCCGCACTCGTCGCAGTAGCCGTCCGGGTCGATGGTGCCGGAGCAGTCGCGCGGGCAGGGCGAGCCGGGGCCGGCGGACGCCGGTGCTCCGGTTCCCGGTGCTCCCGTCGTCGGTGCTCCCGTCCCCGCGGTCCCCGTCGTCGCCCCCCCGGGCGTGGCGGTGGTCCTGGCCGCCGGGGCCAGCCCGCACTCGTCGCAGTAGCCGTCGGCGTCGATCCTGCCGCTGCCGGAGCACTCCGGCCGTTCGCACGTCCCGCCCATCAACCTCAGCCCCCCTGAACCTCTCCGTCGGTCGGCGGCCGGCCGGCCGCCTCCTGAGCCTGCCCGGTTCCGGCCTCGGTGTGGGCCGGCCGCAGCGACTGCTGGAACCGGGCCACCGCGGCGGCCGCCGCCCGCAGGTCGCAGGGCGCGCTCCACAGCAGCCAGCGCGCCTTCTCGTACCGCTCGATCACTTCCGGGTCCTCGGAGACCCGCAGCCGGGCCGCCATCGCCTTGTAGGCGTCCAGCCGGCCGCGCAGCTCGGCCCGGACGGCCAGCGGCTGGGTCACCTCGGTGAGCGACTGCCGGGCCCGGGTCAGCTCCTTGGCGGCGGCGTCCTCCAGCGTGTCCAGCAGCGGTGCCAGCCGGCCCCACTGCCCGGCCTGGCGCAGGTCCAGCGCCGCGACGATCCGCTCGCGCAGCGCCGAGGCCGGTCCGGGCACCGCCGGGACGTCGCTGGACGCTATCTTCGCCAGCACCTCGCCGCGCGCCCGGCGGGCCTCGGCCAGGGTGGCGTCGGCCCGCTGGAGCAGGTCGCCGACGCCCTGGAGGCGGTCCTCGGCCTCGTCGCGCAGCCGCAGCAGGTCCTCCAGCTCCAGCCGGACGCCGTCCAGCGCCCGCCCGGTCCGGTCGAACCGCTCGGTGTCCACCACCCCGGCCGGGCCGGCGAAGGCCGAGCCCTCCGGGACCGTGCCGCGCTGGGCGGGCACCCGGGCCGGGCGCCACAGCGCCAGCGGGTCCCCGCGCACCTCGGTGCGCAGCTCGGTGAGGTCCTTCTCGAGGCCGGCCAGGTCGTCGCCCAGCGGGTGGGCGCCGGTGCGCACGCCGAGCGAGGCGGCCAGGGTGCGCACCCGCTGGAGCTCGGCCAGCAGCAGGTCGATCCGGGCCGGCAGCGCCGACCAGACCGCGTCGGCGGCGCTGACCACCTCCAGCACGGTGGCGTACCAGGAGTTCATCCGGGTCATCAGCGCGTCCAGGCTGATCCGTTCGACCAGCTTGGCGGGCGCGCCGAGCACCTGGGGGCCGTCCGGCACCACCCCGCCCGGGACGGTCACCGCGTCGCCGGTCAGCAGTTCGCTCAGCTCGGCGAGTTCGGGTGTGCCGGGCTTGGCCTTGCGGGCCCGGACGGCCCGGGCCGAGGCCAGGGCCTCGGAGTAGCGGTCGAACAGCGCCCAGAGCAGCGGCAGTCCCTTGCCGGCGACCGACCAGCGCTCCAGGGTGCGCCCGGACAGCTCGGCGCCGTCCAGCAGCCGCAGGCCCGGGTGGTCCTGGAGGGCGAGCAGCGCCGATTCGACCGCGTCCCGCTCCGCGCCGAGGCGGGCGAGCGCGCGGTCGACCTCCTCCCGGCTCAGTACCGGGCCAGCCGATGCCGCCACCGCGGTGTCCTTCCTTCCTCGCGTGCGATCCCGACGTACCTGACGTGCTCGACGTACCGGACGTGCGGTCCCACGACAACCCCCGTGTCCACCACCGGTCTCCCCGTGGTGATCGTCCCGAACCCTAGCCGGTGGCCGTTCGGGCGGAGCGGGCGCGGGGCGTCAACGTGCCGTCGACGCCCCGCTGACGGATCGTGCGCCACCTCTCCCGCGCCGTCCCCCGCGCCGTTCTGCGCCGTCCCGCGCGCCGCCCCCGGACCTGCCCCGACGCCGGATCAGTGCGGTGCGGGCCAGTAGTGCTCGGCCTCGTTGAGCATGTACGGCTTGAGCCAGCGTTCGTACGAACGGGTCCAGTCGCCGCGCGCGTAGTAGTCGGCCAGGACCTGGTTGACCCGGGCGGTCAGGTCGGTGCTGTCCTTCAGCATGGCGACGCCGATCACCTCCGGCTGGGCCTCGCCGTCCACGATCCGCACGGTCTGGTCCTGCGCGGCCTGGCCGGCCGCCAGGCCGTTGTCGGTCATGGTGGCGTCGACCTTGCCGAGCTGCATCAGGACCAGGCAGTCCAGCTGGTTCTCCACCGTGACGACCTGCCGGGCGGTCTTCTTCTCCTTGACCACGGTCAGCGCGGTGGAGCCGTCGGCGGCGCAGACCGCCTTGTCCTTGATCGCGTCGTCGATGTTCTTCGCCGGCGACGACTTCGGCACCAGGACGCGCTGGCTGATGTTGAAGTACGGCTTGGAGAAGGCGACGTCCTCCATCCGCTTGCAGTTGATCGTCATGGTGCGGACGATCAGGTCGACCCGGCCCTTCTTGATGGCGTCGATCCGGTCGGCCGTGGCCACCGGCTTGAGCACCACCTTGTCCGGGTCGCCCATGACGGCCGCGCCGATCGCCCGGGCGAGGTCGATGTCGAAGCCCTCGATCTGGCCGGTGTTCGGGTTGCGGGCGCCCCAGCGGTAGCTGTTCTGGTCCACGCCGATCACCAGGCTGCGCCGGGCCGTGACGGCCTTCACGGCCGGGCCGTCGTCGGTGCTCGGCGGCACGCTCCGGTAGACGTCGCAGCCGTCGGCCTGGTCCTGCTGGTCCTGGTGCACGGCCAGCGGCGCGGCGGTCGTGGCCGCCGGCGCGGCGCCGACCGGGCCGCCCCCGGTGAGCACGGCCGTGCCGGCCGCCAGCAGCGCGAGCGCGGCGGCGGTCCTGGTCCTTCTCCTCGATCCGCTGGATCCTCTGGTGTGCATCGCGTCTCCCCCTCTGCCCGTCACCGGTACTCGGCCAGTCGCCGGCCCAGGCCCCGCAGCGCGGCGGTCGCGGCCACCAGGCCGAGCAGCGCGGCGGCGACGGCGGCGGCGCGCAGGTCCCCGCCGGTGCCCTCGGCGGCCTTGTCGAAGCGGTCCTGCTCGATGTCGGCGGCCCGGGCGAGCGCCTTGTCGGTGGCGTTGAAGGCGGCGTCGGCGGTGGCCGCGTCGCCCTTGGCCGTCACGGTGGCCTCCAGGGCGCCCTGGTAGTCGGCGTTGTCGACCTCCAGGGTCCGGGCGGCGTCGTGCCGCCGGCGCCACTCCTCGAACTGCTTCGAGGCGTCCACGACGCTCGGCACGGCGGCCGACGGCGCCAGCCGGACGGCCTGCGGCAGGGAGCCGTTGGACCGGTCCGGCGGGAGGTCCTTGGCCCCGGCCAGGTGTTCGGTGGCCTTCGTCCACTGGTCGGCGTACCTGGTGGTCGAGCCGCGGGCGACGAAGTGCAGGTTCTCCGCCAGCCGGGCGGTCAGTACGTCCACCCGGGCGGTGTTGAGCGCCCGCAGCGGGGCCGCGCCCTCGCGGTTGCTCCGCTGGAGCGCCGAGCTGGTGGTCAGCCCGGTGACGGTGAGCCACAGGGCGCCGGACAGGACGGCGGCGGTGGCGCCCAGCAGCCCGATGTTGAACACCCGGTTGGTGCGGCGGAACAGCGTCAGCTGCACCCAGGCCAGCGCGGCCAGGGCGACCAGCGCCAGGCCGTACGCCGCCCACGGCACCGCTCTGGCCTCGGCGTAGTCGTCGGACAGCTCCCGGTCCTCGACGGCGGCCAGTTCGGCGGCGGTCGGCAGCAGGACGGTCTGCATCTGTTCGGAGGCGTACCGCAGGTAGGCGCCGCCGAGCGGTATGCCCTGCCGGTTGTCGGCCCGCGCGGTCTCCACCAGGCCGGCGTACACCGGGAGTTGCTGGTTCAGCCGGGCGAGCGAGCCCTGCGCGGGCGAGGTCGCGGTGGTCCGGGCGGCGGCCTGGGCGATCAGCTTGGCGGCGGTGGCGATGTCCTGCTCGTAGCGGTTGCGGACCTCGTCGGGCTCGGCGCCGGCCAGCAGGAAGCCGCTGGCCGCGGTGGTGGCGGCGTCGGCCAGGTTGCGGTGGATCTCGGCGGCGTCCCGGCTGAGCGGCTGGCTGTACGAGACCACCCGGTCGGCGGCCTGGGCCCTGGTCTCCAGTTGCCAGGCGGTGAGCCCGCCGAAGGCCACGGTGAGCACCGCGAGCACCACGCCGGCCAGCCGAAGCCGGCCGGGGGGTGTGCGGGTGGCCTGCGCGAGCCGGGCGCGCACGCCGGTGGCGACGGCCGCCGGAGGGCGCTTCGCGGGCGCCCCGCCGGGTCTGGGTGCCGGGGGCGCCCCGCCGGACTTCGCGAGCGGGGCCGATCCGGGGACGGCCGGTGCCCCCGGTGCGGCCGTCGCCACCGCTGCGCCCGGTGCCCCCGGCAGCTGGTTCGGCCGTGCCGGGAACGCGGCGCCGGACGCGCCGCTGCCTACTGGTGTTGCCACCCGCCTCATCCTCCCCTGGGGCCGGGCCCGTTCCCGGGGCCCGACCGATGGCAGCAGTATGGCCGTGACTCCCCCCGGCCACACCTGACTTGCGCCGATCTTGAGCATGTCGTGCACGTTCCCGGGACGGCCGGTACCACTGGTGCGGCGGGTGCCGCCGGTACCGCCCGTGCCGTCGGTCCGGCCCTTTCGGCCCGGGCCGCTCCCACCGGTCGTCCCGAGAGGTGGCGAACCGTCCGACGCGGGCCGCACCCTACGCGGTTCCCCCGGCCGGGCGGAGCGCGGGGGTCCGGTTGAGGGCGCGCAATCCCGGGTGCGGCGACCCCTCGCTCCGTACGATGGAGGTATGCGCCTGCTTGGAACGATCTCGCCCGACCGCCCGCTGCTCGTCGTCGCCGTGCGCGAGGAGGCCGCCCACCTGGACGACCGCCTGCCCGTGCTGCTCACCGGGATCGGGAAGGTCAACGCCGCCGTCGCGCTGGCCACCGTCCTCGCGCAGGGCGAGAAGCCGTCCGAGGTGATCAACCTCGGCACGGCCGGTGCGCTGCGCCCCGGCTGGGAGGGCACCCACCACGTGGTCCAGGTGATCCAGCACGACCTCGACACCGCCGCCCTGCACGCGCTCACCGGGCGTGAGTACGGCGCCCCGCTGGTGATCGGCAAGGGAGACGGCCCGGTGCTGGCCACCGGGGACCTCTTCGTCTCCGACGCGGCCGCCCGCGACCGGCTCGCCGAGCACGCCGACCTGGTGGACATGGAGGGCTACGCCGTCGCCACCGTCGCGCACCGGGCCGGGCTGCCGGTGCGGCTGGTCAAGCACGTCAGCGACGAGGCCGGGGACGGTGCGGAGCACAGCTGGAAGGAGGCGGTCGACGACTGCGCCCGGAAGCTGGCCGACTGGGTGGTCGCCCAGGGCTGGTGACGCCCGCTCAAGGCGGCGCCTGCCCAGGGTGACGCCTGCTCAAGGGGCGTGCCTGCTCAGGGTGACGCCTGCTCAAGGGGCGCAGGGGTGTGGAACGGGGTGGGAGGGCGACGGCCCTCCCACCCCGCTTCCGTGCGCCCGCGCGTCACTGCTCCCGGAAGTCCGTGAGGTCCAGGGCCGCCAGCCGCTCCGGGTCGGTGAGCACGTCGATCGCGACGATCGCGCCGTCCACCACGGTGAAGGCCATGATCGACAGTGCCCGGCCGTTGTCGCCGACGACCACCGCGCCGGCGGTGCCGTTGACCAGCGCCGGGCGGGCGAACGGCGACAGCGTGCCCCACAGGACGGCCTGGCCGGCCACCGTGCCGGCGCCCGAGAGCACCACCGTGTGCCGGGCCATCGCCGTGCCGCCGTCCGAGCGCAGCACCACGTCCGGGTCGAGCACGGCGACGAGCGCGTCCAGGTCGCCGTTGCGGGCGGCGGCGAAGAAGGCGTCCACGGCCCGCCGCTGCCGGCCGAGGTCCGGGTCGGGCGCGGGCGCCTGCCCCTGCACCTTGCGCCGGGCCCGGCTGGCCAGCTGGCGGGTGGCGGCGGCGGTCCTCTCGATCAGCGGGGCGATCTCCTCGAACGGCACCGCGAAGAGGTCGTGCAGCACGAAGGCGACCCGCTCGGCCGGTGACAGCGACTCCATCACCACCATCAGCGCCAGCCCGACCGAGTCCGCGAGCATCACCTCCTGCTCGGGGTCCACGACGCCCTCGCGCCGCAGCAGCGGGTCCGGGATGCGCGGCGGGCCCGGCTCGCCGTCCGGCCCGGCGGGTTCCAGCGGCTCCTCGCGGCGCTGGGCGCGGGTGCGCAGCAGGTTCAGGCAGACCCGCGAGACCACCGTGGTGAGCCAGCCGCCGAGGTTGGCCACGCCGGCGGTGTCGGTGCGGTCGTAGCGGAGCCAGGCCTCCTGGAGGGCGTCCTCGGCCTCGCTGATCGAGCCGAGCATCCGGTACGCGACGGCGCGCAGGTGCGGGCGCTGCTCCTCGAAGAGCGCGGCCCGGGCAGAGCTCTCGTCCACCTTCTCGTCCACGTGTCACATTCCTTCGTCGCCGGGGGTCAGGGCAGCAGGAGCCACCCAACAACGGCCGCGGCGGGGAGATCAACTCCCGGCCCGGGACGAAACGGAGACGATCATGACGAAGCACACCGTGCTGGTCACCGGCGGGACCGGAACCCTGGGCCGGCAGGTGGTCCCGCTGCTGCGCGCGGCCGGGCCGCCGGTGCGCGTGCTCAGCCGGCAGGACCGTCCGGACGCCGACGGCGTGGCGTACGTGCGCGGCGACCTGCTCGGCGACCCGGCGACGGCGGCCCGGCAGCTGGACGCGGCGCTGGCCGGGGTGGACACCGTGCTGCACCTGGCCGGCGGCCCCAAGGGCGACGACGTCGCCACCCGGCTGCTGGTCGCCGCCGCGCGGCGGGCCGGGGTGCGGCACCTGGTGTACATCTCGGTGATCGGCGCGGACCGGCTGCCGCTCGGCTACTTCCGGGCCAAGCACGCCGCCGAGCGGGCGGTGGCCGACTCGGGCCTGCCGTACACGATCCTGCGGGCCGCGCAGTTCCACGACCTGGCGTTCACGGTGGCGGAGAAGATGGCCCGGCTGCCGCTCGTCCCGGCCCCCGGCGGGGTGCGCTGGCAGCCGGTGGACGTGCGGGAGGTCGCCGCCCGGCTGGTGGAGCCGGCGCTGGACGGGCCGGCCGGGCCGGTGCCCGACCTGGCCGGCCCCAGGGTGTACGAGATGGGCGAGCTGACCCGCGGCTACCTCGCGGCGCGCGGCCGCAGCCGCCGGCACGTGCCGCTGCGGGTGCCGGGCAGGGTCGGGCGGGCGTACCGGGCGGGGGAGAACCTGGCCCCGGCGGGGGCCGAGCACGGGCGGCGGACCTGGGAGGAGTACCTGGCGGAGCGGCTGGCGGGCTGAGGAGTGTCCGTGGCGGTCCGTGGGGTCGAGGAGAGCGCGGAGGCGGCGGAGGAGGGCACCGCGTACGAGCCGCTGTTCAGGCCTTAGCCGCCCGGAGCACCTGCTCCGTCATCACGACCTTGGCGAAGCGCATCGCGTGCAGGGTGGTGGCCGTGGCGCGGGCGAGGTCGGCGGCGGGGACGGTGGTGCCGTCGGGGCCGGTCATGTCGAAGGAGTGCATGGCGTCGACGGGGAAGACCGCGTCGTAGCCGAGGTTGCCGGCCATCCGGGCGGTGGTCTCGTTGCACACGTTGGTGATGATCCCGGTGACCACCACCTGCCGGGCGCCGCGCTCCTGGAGCCAGGCGTGCAGGTCGGGGGTGCCGTAGAAGGCGCTGTTGACGGTCTTGGTGACGTGCAGGGCGGGGGTGACGTCGGCGACGAAGTCCTTCAGCCCGTGCCCCGGGGTGCCCTCGGCGAGCGGGCCGGCCGGGGAGGTGTGCTGCACGGTGACGATCGGGCGGCCGGTGGCCTGCCAGGCGGCGATCAGCTCGGCCATCCGCTGCTCGGCCCGCGGGTTGTCGCGGGGGCCCCAGAAGGCGGTGTCCTCGAAGCCCTTCTGGACGTCGATGAGCAGCAGGACGGCGTCCTGGTCGAGGGTGAGGGGGGCGTCGAAGGCGTCGGTGTTCGTCATGCCGTCCATGGTGGTCGGGGTCGTCGGGCGGGCGTGATGGGCAGCGGGGTCACCCATCGATAGGTTCCTGCCATGCGAACGGTGGGTTGTCTGATCTTCGACGGTGTCCGGGCCTTCGACTACGCGGTGATCGGCGAGGTGTGGGCGAACCGGACCTCCCGGCCCGGCCTGCCCGCCTTCGACCTGCGGGTCTGCGGGCCGGAGGGCGCCCGGGTGCGGCTGGGCGGCGGGCTGGAGCGGGTCCCCGACCACGGGCCGGCGGCGCTGGCCGCCTGCGACCTGGTGGTGGTGCCGGGCGTCGAGGACCCGGCCGCCCGGCGCGGCCCGGAGATCCTGGACGCCCTGCGGGCCGTGGCCGCCGCCGGCGTCCCGGTCGCCTCGCTCTGCGCGGGCGCCTTCGTCCTCGCCGAGGCCGGCCTGCTGGACGGCCGGGAGGCCACCACCCACTGGGCGCTCGCCCCCGAACTCGCCCGCCGCTTCCCGGCGGTGACGGTCCGGCCCGAGGTGCTCTTCACCGGCGGCGACGGCCTGTGGACCTCGGCGGGCGTCGCGGCGGGCATCGACCTCTGCCTCCACCTCGTCCGCACCGCCCACGGCCAGCAGGCCGCCGCCGCCATCGCCCGGGCCATGGTCACCGCGCCCTTCCGGGCGGGCGGCCAGGCCCAGTTCATCCCCTCCCCGGTCCCGGACGCCGCCGCCGGTGACGATCCGCTGGCCCGGCTGCGGGCCGAGGTCGCGGCCTCCCTCGACGCTCCCTGGACGGTGCGCCGGATGGCCGCCGCCGCCCTGATGTCCGACCGCACCTTCGCCCGCCGCTTCACCGCCACCACCGGCACCACCCCGATGCGCTGGCTCCTCGACCAGCGCGTCCTCACCGCCCAGCGGCTCCTGGAGGAGACCGACCTGCCCGTCGACACCGTCGCCACCCGCTGCGGCTTCGCCTCGGCGGTCTCCCTGCGGCCGGTCTTCACGGACCGGGTGGGCGTCGCCCCGAGGGAGTACCGCCGGGCCTTCCGCGGCCGCGAGGAGGGGTAGCGGGGAGGGCCGGCGGCAGCGAGGGCCGGGCGTGCGGGCCTGCGGGGTGGCGGCCCTCGGCGCCGCCACCCCCGGGATTCGCCGCCCTCAGGCCGTGGCGGCTTCGCGCAGGCGTTTCTTGTCGGGCTTGCCGACGGGCGTCAGCGGGATCTCGTCGACCAGGTGGAGCGCCTCGGGGGCGAAGATCCGGCCCTTGCGCTCGGTGACGAAGGCGCGGAGTTCGTCGAGCCGCGGCCGCTGCCCCGGGGCGGGGACGACGGCGACGTGGACGTGCTCCGTCTCCTGGTCGTCGCGGACGCCGAAGACCGCGCAGCGGGCGACGGTCGGGTGGGTGAGGAGGAGGTCCTCCACCTCGGACGGGTAGACGTGCCCGCCGACCACGATGATCAGGTCCTTGACCCGGTCGGAGAGGTAGAGGTAGCCGTCCTCGTCGAAGTAGCCGACGTCGCCGGTGTTCAGCCAGCCGTCCCGCAGCACGGCGGCGGTGAGGTCGGGCCGCTTCCAGTACCCGGCCATGATGCCGTCGGAGCGCAGGTGGACCTCGCCCTGTTCGCCGGTCGGCAGGTCGGTGCCGTCGAGGGAGCGGATCGCCACCTCGACGCCCGGGGCGGGCCGGCCGACCGGGACCTGGACGCTGTCGGGGCCGATCCGGTCGTGCTCCTGCGGGGTGAGGTAGGAGATCAGCTGCGCCTCCGACATCCCGTAGACGCCGACCAGGACGGGCCCGAACACCTTGAGCGCCTCGCGGATCCGGGTCGGCGAGGCGGCGCTGCCCCCGTAGAGGATCTGCCGCAGGCTGGACAGGTCGGTGCGGCCGATCGCCGGGTGGTCGAGCAGCTGGTGGAGCAGCGCCGGCAGCACCCAGAGGTCGGTGATGCGTTCGCGTTCGACGGCGGCCAGGACCGCGCCGGGGTCGAAGGAGCGCTGGAGGACCACCGTGCCGCCGCGCTGGAGGGTCAGGTCGGACATGATCCCGGCGAGGTGGGCGAGCGGGGTGGCGGCGAGGAGGCGGGGCGCGCCGTCGACCGGGTCGCTGCCGACCGGGGCGTCGAAGACGCGGCGGTAGGGCCCGTGCAGGCTGAGGATGCCCTTCGGGATGCCGGTGGTGCCGCCGGTGTGGCGGATGCCGAGGTCGTCCTCCGGGCCGATCCGGACGTCCGGCGGTTCGGCGGGGCGGTGGGCGGAGGCGGCGATGACGTCCTCGCCGAGGGCGCCGGGGGCGCGGTCGGCCGGCCCCGGGCCCAGGGTGAGGACGGTGGGGCCGTCGAGCAGCGGGAGCAAGCGGGCGGCCGAGGCGTACCGTTCGGCGTCCACGAGCAGGAGGGTCGTGTCGACGCTCGCCGTGATCTCGGCCAGGACCGGCTCGCTCATGCCGTCGTACAGGTTCACCACCCGGGCGCCCGCGAGGCCGGCCGCGTACCGGGCGACGAGGGCCTCGGGGGTGTTGCCGGTCAGCAGGGTCACGGTGGTGCCGAGGGCGGCGCCCCGGGCGATCAGCTCGTGGGAGAGGCGGTAGGCGGCGGCGGCGAGGTCGCCGGCGGTGATCCCGGCGCCGTCGGTGGTGACGACGGCCCGCCGGTCGGGGTCGGAGGCGAGGGACCGGAGGATCAGGGCGGGGCCGCTGACGAACTCCGCGTCGCCCATGGCTACTTCTTCCTTGCAGTTTGCAACCATGGCCACAGGCTAACCCCACCCGCACCGTCGTACCGGGGATGTTCCGCCGGTAATTGGCGTGAACGCATCGCCATCGGCGCAATCATGACTGTCCGTCATGTCAATGGCATCGCGCGCGCCGCCCCGTCCGGGTGAACCACCGGGGGCCCGGTGCGGCGCCCCGCTCAGAACGCCGCCGGGGGCCGCAGGGCGAGGTCGGTGGCGGTGGCCCAGTGCTCGGTGGCGGCGGTGACGATCACGCAGCCCTGCTGGGAGGGGAGCCGGGGGACGAGGGCGCTGCGGCAGCCGTGGCTGTGGTTGACCTCGACCGGGACGCGGACGCCGTGGAGCAGGACCTCGCCCGGAGTGGGCGGGCCGTCGAGCGGGGCGAGGTGGGTGCGCGGGTCGAGGCGGTCCGAATTCGCCAGGAAGGTGGAGAGTTGGGACTGCGGGGTGGTGAGGGAACCCACCCGGTGGCCGGCCGGAACGGGGCGCGAGGTCTGGACGACGGCGACGAGTTCGCCGTCCAGGTGGTAGTTGAGGTCGAGGTGGCAGAGGTAGCCGTCGGAGGACAACCGCCCCAGCAGGAAGGACCACCCGGGCGGAGCGGCGCGGAGCGCGGCGATCTGCTCGCCCCACTCCTCGGCGGTCTCGCGGTGGGTCGGTATGCGGATGCTGCGCGGGCCGGTGTCGCGGAACAAGGGCTTTCCCAACGAGTGGTGGCTGATCGGTCGTTGGGACGAGTATGCGGGTGGCGCCCGGCAGTTCGGGGGCGGACCGCTCGGTAGGCTCGGGCGCGGTCCAGAAGTGATCCGTTCCGGACGAGGAGTGATCCGTGGCGACGTACGTTCTGATCCATGGCGCGGCGGCCGATGCCTGGTACTGGGGGCCGCTGGCGGCCGAGTTGCGCGGGCGGGGCCACGAGGTGGTCGCGCCGGACCTGCCGTGCGACGACGACGCGGCCGGGCTCGCCGAGTACGCGGACGCGGCGGTGGCGGCGGTGGCGGCCGTCGGGGACGGGCCCGGCGGGCTCGTGGTCGTCGCGCACTCGTTCGGCGGCTTCACCGGCCCGCTGGTCTGCGCGCGGATGCCGGTGGACCTGCTGGTCATGCTGCACGCCCAGGTGCCGGCGCCCGGGGAGACACCGGGCGAGTGGTGGGAGAACACCGGCTACTGGGCGGCCCGCCGCGAATCCGACCGCAGCAGGGGCGTGGCAGAGGGCGCGGAGGAGGACGAACGCGCCCTGTTCCTGCACGACACCCCGGCCGCGCTGGCCGAGGAACTCCTCGCGAAGCACGGGAGGCGGCAGTCCGCGACCCCGTTCGGGACGCCGTGGCCGCTGGAGGCCTGGCCGCAGGTGCCGACCAGGTACCTGCTGGCCACCGGCGACCGGTTCTTCCCGCCCGCGTTCCTGCGGCGGCACGTCGAGGAGCGGCTCGGCTTCCGCCCGGACGAGATGCCGGGCGACCACCTCCCCATGCTCGGCCACCCGCAGGAGCTGGCCGAACGCCTGGAGGCGTACCGGGCCGCGCTGTAGCCGCCGAAGGGACGGCGCTGCGAGTGCGGGGGGAGTGTGAAATAGAGCCCCTTTTTCGGGTGGGGGGGAGGCGGGGGGTGGTCGAC
>NZ_JBHVJT010000008.1:16054-43151 GCF_042798815.1 Kitasatospora sp. NPDC057738
CCGCTCGGGACCTCCAAAGGGGACGGCCTTACAAAAAAGAAATTCGACGGACCCCCCTCCCCCCGCGGCGGGGGATCAGGCGGGGACGTTCGACCCGTCGGAATCGCGTACGACCTCGACGGACGCCAGCTGCTCGGGCGTCAGTTGCGCCGTGGCCAGGGTGCTCCTGGTGAAGAAAGCCCCGGAGAGGTCGGCGCCGGTGAAGGAGCTGCCACTCAGATCGGCATCGGTGAAGAACGCGCCGACCAGCTTGGCGTGGAGAAAGCTGCAGTTCGTCAGGACGGCTCCGGTGAATTTGGCCTGGGTCAGGTCGGCGCGGCGGAAGTCGGCCCGGTCGGCCATGCATCCCACCAGTGTGACGAAGTGCGCCGAGACACTGTCCAGGTCCGTCTCCAGGAGAACGGCGTCGGACAGGTTCGCGTGCCTGAGCGAGGCGTCGACCATGCTCGCGCGGGTGAGGTCGCAGCGGGTGAGGTCGGCCGAGAAGAGATCGGCGACGTCCAGATCGACGTCGGCGAGCGCCGTCTCCACGAGTCGGGCCTCTCCCAGCTGCGCACGCCGCAGGTCACCGCCCGACAGCAGGCTTCCGCTCAGGTCGGCGCGCCACAGCCGGGCCCCCTCCCACGTCAGGTGCCGGAGATCGAGCCCCGAGAGGTCGAAATGGCTGTCGAAATGCCGACCGGGCAGACGGCCCAGGATCAGTGCCGCCACCTGGACGTCCTCGGCCGGAGCCGGAGCCGGACTGCCGGGTCCTCCGAGCGGGCGGCCCGCCCGGAGGAAGTCGGCCAGCACGGACGGCCAGGAACGGGCGGGGGCCTCCCGGCCCGGCGTCGCGGGGCGCCAGGCCAGGCGCTCCAGGCGGTAGAGGGCGGCGATGCGGCGCTCCGGGTCGGGGGACCGAAGGTCCGCCCACAGCTCCGTGTCCGCCGTGGACGGCTGGGTGGGTGCGGCCGGGTCCTCGTCCTCGGCGGCCAGCCAGAGCCGGTGGAACCGCTCGACCTCGGCCTCCGGATCCGGCTTCTGCCGCCCGACGGCGGCGTCGGCCAGGAAGCGCACGATGGACTCCACCCGGGCCCAGGAGGGGACGGTCACGCCGTGCAGCAGCTGGCTCGCGGTGTCGTGGCTCACCGTCGTCGGCAGGTCGTCGCGCCGCCTGATGCCGTCGGAGATCTCGCGGAGGCTGGGCTTGCCCGCGCCCCGGTACAGCCCGTGCAGGGCCTCGACCAGTTCCCTCCGCGGTCCGGGCGGAAGCTTCTCGCCGGTCGGAATGACGATCCCCGCCACAGGCCGCCCTCGATGAGCCGTCAGATTTCGTCCGTTGATGTCCGTTCATCATGGACCGGAGGCGCCTCGCTGTCAGGCGAACGCCGTTTCCCGGCAGCCGACTTCCGGCTTCGTCGGGTCCCATCGGTCGGGCGTGGCGCCGCCGTCGGCTGCGGCCAGGGTTGAACCGGGCCGCGAGAGGCGGCTGTCTTCCGGAGAGGAGAGGCGTGATGGTCGCCTGGTGCAGTGAGCGCGGTCGGACCAGTGGGGCGGGCCGCCGCCGGCGGTGGCGGGTCGTTCGTCGGACGGTCGGCCTGCACTTCGTGCGGGGCATGGCCGCGGCGGCGGGCGGTGCGACCGTGACGGTCCTGCTCGCCCGGCTGGTCAGCTGGTGGGGCTAGGGATGCGGGGCGGCGGCGGGCGGCCCGCCGGTCGGTGCCGGTGGGCCGCCCCGGGGCTTCGTCCTACCTGGGCTTGTGCATGATGGCGCCGTTGGCCTCGATGAAGCCGATGTAGTAGAGCACGGCCGCGATGGTGGCGACGGTGTGGCCCATGATGGAGATGGTCGCCGTGGACGGGTCGTTGCGGGCGTTGCGGATGAACTCGCTGATCTGCCCCCACTGGTTCTCCACGTTGGCGGCGAGGATGTTGCCGCGCACCGAGTCGAAGTAGTTCAGCGGCCGGTTCCGGTTGGGGTCCTGGATGTTGCCCCGGACGACGTCGAAGACCACGCCGAAGCGTGCCGCCTCCGAGAAGATCTGGATCGCCGTCAGCAGCGCCCGGCCCGTGGCGTCGTTGTACGCCGTCGCGCGGCCGAGGGTGCGCATGGCGTTGTAGATGTGCTCGGGGTTGAGGACGAGGCTTCCCCGCTCGTTGCCGCCCGGGATGTTGCTGTAGTTGCCGCTGGCGATGCGGCGGTTCGCGGGCACCGTCACGCCCAGCGCGTTCTGGAACTCGCCGAGCCGGTCCTGGAACGCCCAGTGGGAGTTGGTCTGCGGGGCGTAGAAGCCCGCGACGTAGAGGTCGTTCGCCCAGAGGTAGACGGAGACGAGGTGGACGTTGTTGGTGTCGAGGACGCGCACCTGGATCAGGCGGCCGTGCTCGGTGGTGGTCTCGGTGACGCCGTTGAGGCCGGTCGAATCGCCGTAGGTGTACCGGTGGATGGCGTCGATCAGGTTCCAGTAGTTCTGGTGGTTGGTGTTTCCGCCCGCGGTGATGTTCGAGATGTGCCAGTCGATGACCTGGTAGTTGGTCGCGGACGCGGTGCCGCTGAGCGTCGTCACCAGGCCCATCGAGATGGCCAGGGTCAGCAGGGCGGAGCAGAGTTTCTTCAGCACGGTCTTCTCGGTCTCTCCGGATGAAGGGGGGCGTAAGTCCTGTCGCGGCGTGAGCCTAGGAGCCTTCGTGCCACCGGAGTTGGTCGTCAGCGCACCGCCGTGTGCCCGGGAGCGCACAGACCGTTCGCGGTCATCGATCGGTGGTCATCGATCGGTGCCGTCGAGCAGCTCGTGCTTGGCCGCTCGGAAGTCCGCCAGGGCCCGGGGGTCGTTGTCGAAGTAGTCGTTCCAGAAGTTCGGGCGCTGCCAGAGGGCGTGGGCCAGCCGCATGCGGCCGTTCTCCAGGACGAGGGTCCAGCTGGAGGGCAGGTGGGCGTCGACGGTCTCGAACATCGCCGGATCCCAGAACGAGCCGGGGTCGTTCCCGCTGTCGTCGAGGACGCGGATCATCCAGTAGTCGGGTCCGGTCATCATCTCCAGGACCGGGTAGACACCGCCCACGTGTATCGCGGGGTGAGTCGCGATCGTCTCGTCGCTCTGCGGATCGATGATCCGGGTGCACTTCACTCGCATGGAGGCAGTCTTCACCAGGGAGTGGACCGGGTGGCTGCGAGGCGGCGTGCGCCGGCTGCGGGCGAGGTGGGCCGCGAGGCCGGTCAGGACGAAGGCCTGAGCCGGGGCGTCCGGCGCACAGGAAGTCGGCGGGGCCGACTTCCTGTGCGGGGCTACGGGCGGGGGCGCTGGTGGCCAGGTCGGAGGGGCGTGGTTACGTCCGCGCGGGAGGCGTCACGGAGCGGTCAGGCTTCGGTGGGCAGGAGCGCGGCGAGTTCGCCCAGGACCTGGGCGGCCGGTGCCGGGTCGACCAGCCACTTCAGGTGGCTGCCGGGGAGCGTGCGGACGTCGTAGGGGTTGTCCGGGGTGAGGGCGTCGCCCTCGCGGATCATCCGGTCCTGCATGGCGAGCGGGATGCCGGCGTCCTCGGTCAGGCGGACGTACGTCCTGGGGATGCTGCCCCAGGTGTCGGCCTGCGCCCGGTCGTCGGGGGTGCCGGTGTCGAGGTTCTCGTCGGGCTGGAAGGAGTTGAGGAAGACCATGAACTGGTCGTCCGTGCCGTCGGCGAGGAAGGCCGCCTTGAAGCCCGCGAGGACGCCCGGGTCGGCGGTGCGGAAGTTGCAGCGCAGCAGCCCGAGTTCGGCGGGGTTGCCGACGAGCGCCGCCGCCATCCCCGCGGCGTCGGCCGTGGCCATCTCGGGCTCGGCGTAGTAGGCGCCGACGGGGAGGTCGACGGGGGCCCAGGAGGAGACGTAGACGATGCGGTCGATCAGGTCGGGCCGCTGGTTGGCCGCGACGGTGGCCGTCAGGCCGCCGCGGCTGTGGGAGACGAGGACGACGGGCCCGTTGCTCTTGGCCCGCTCCAGGATCCCGATGAGGTGCGCGACGTTGTCGGCGAGGGTGACGCCCTTGATGGCGCCGGGCGCGGTGGCGAGCCCTTCGAGGTCCTGCGGCGCCTGGTAGGCGGCCGGGTACGTCGCGGCGAATCCGTGCCCCGGGAGGTCGACGGCGACGGACCGGTGCCCGAGGAGGCCGAGTTCGGCTTGGAGCGGCGCGAAGGAGAAGGAGTTCGCGAAGGCTCCGTGGACCAGGACGAACGTCGGTTGCATCTGTCTGCTCACTTTCTGACCTCCGTGCGTCGGCGGCATGCACGTCGTACGGGGGCAGCCGTCGAACAGCTGCCCAACTGTTCGACGGCACACAGTACTCAGCGAATGATCATCGCACTACCCGGAAAGGCCCTTCGCCGCTTGGGTGCGGCAGTGGGCGAGGGCGTACTTGATGCGGGTGTCGGGGTTGGGGGTGGTGGTGAGGAGTTCGCCGGCGGTGACGAGGGCGGTCCAGTAGGTGGTGGGGTTGCCGGTGCGGGGCATGGGTCGGGCGGCGGCGAGGGAGAGGTAGGCGGCGGTGAGGTTGCCGGTGGTGAACCAGCGGTGCAGGCCGTGCTGGTGGCCGGGGCGGATGCCGCCCATGGCGTCGATGGCGAGCAGGAAGAGGTCGACGACGGCGAGTTCGGTGTCGGTGAGGGACTTGGGGACGTCGAAGACGCCGAGGGCTTCGAGGAGTTCGCCGGTGTCGGTCTCGGAGCCCTGGCGGGGGTTGGCGAGGAGGGCGTCGTGGCACTCGTGGAGGCGGCGGGTCGTCTCGGCGAGGGGGATGGTGAGGGCGAGGCAGACGGCGCGGGCGGAGGGGAGGGGCTTGTGGGTGCGGCGGGCGAGGAGGGCGTAGGTGTCGGCGGGGGTGCGGCCGCGGGAGAGGGCGTGGCCGGCGAGGGTGGTGAGGTGCATGGGAGTTGGTGCTTTCAGGCGGTGACGAGGGCGGGGCCGGGGGTGGGGGCGATGTGGGCCCAGACGTACTTGCCGATGCCGCCGGGGCGGTTGGCGCTGCCCCAGCGTTCGGCGAGTTCGTTGACGAGGAGCAGGCCGCGGCCGTGTTCGTCGTTGGGGGTCGGGGTGTGGAGGGTGGGGTGGTCGGTGCCAGCGTCGTGGACTTCCAGCCGCAGGCGGGAGCCGGTGACGGTGAAGCGGACCTCGATGTGACAGTCGTCGGGGGCGTCGGAGTGCTGGACGGCGTTGGCGAACAACTCGCCGAGCAACAGCTCGGCGGTGTCCGAGTAGCGGTCGCCGGCGGGGAGGGCGGAGAGGTAGGCCTGGAGCAAGTACCGGGCCAGCGGCGTGGACTCGATACGGGAATCGAGGCGCGCGACGAACATGCGGGGGCGACGGTGCGTTTTGAGCATGGGGGTACCTCGGAGGGGGCGGAGGGGGAGTGCGACAAGAGCGCACGCATTCACGCTGCGCATGCAGATGATTGCGTTCCGGTATCAATGATCGGCCCGTGGGAGTACGGTGACGCCCAGATCCACGTGTTGAGCACGTGACGCACAGCTGGGAGCAGTGATGGCACACCGGAAGATCAAGCGCGGACCGACGGCGAGCTCCGCGATCATGTTCGGCGAAGAGGTCCGCTATGCGCGCGAGTTGGCGTGCCTCACCCAGGAGGAGCTGGGCAAACTGCTCCACCTCGACCGGACGGTGATCTCGCGGACGGAGAGCGGGCGGCGGAAGCCCTCGGTCGAGGAGGTCGAGGAGCTCGGGCAACTGCTGAACACCGGCGACCTGCTCATGCGCCTGTACGGGCGGGTCGACTGGAACGCCTCGATCGAGCACCCGGATTGGTTCCAGGACTACGCGGACCAGGAGTCCATCGCCATCGGGCTGCGCGCGTACCAGGACAGCATGATGTACGGCCTGCTGCAGTGCAGAACGTATGCGCAGGCGCTGTTCGCCAGTGGCATTGCGGCTGGCAAGCCGGAGGAAATTGAGGAGCTGACCAGGGCCCGACTCAGTCGGCAGAGTCGCTTTCTCGAACCTGATGGGCCGTTGCTGCTCGTCATTCTCGACGAGAGCGCGATCCGAACGGTCGTGGGTGGACCGGATGTGATGAGAAGCCAGATGGAACACCTGCTGCGAGTGGCGCAGCTCCCGAACATCGTCCTTCAGGTGGCGCCGTTCTCGGCCCGTCGAGTCGTCTTCAACGCGGCTATGGTGTTGCTGGAGCTGCCGGATGGGCGGCGCTCGGTGTACTCGGAGAGCCTCGATCGGGGGCACCTGAGCGACGATTCCGACGTCGTGGCCAAGCACCAGCGTCGCTATGATCAGCTCCGCGCCGAATGTCTGTCAGAGTTCGACTCGCTTCGGTTGATTGCCGAAGCGCTGGAGGGTTTCAAGGATGATGAGCAACGAGCTCGCCGCGACCGCTTGGCGGAAGAGCAGCTACAGCGGCGACAACGGCGGCAACTGCATCGAGGTAGCCCCCGGATTCCCCGGCCTCGTTCCGGTGCGTGACTCCAAGGACCCGCAGGGACCGGCCCTCGTCTTCCCCGACTCCTCGTGGGGCTCGTTCATCAATGCCGTTCGGGCCGGTGAGTTGCCGATCGAGGGCTGATCCACCCCTCCACACCCCTCGGGGCGGGGCGCCGACCGGTGCCCCGCCCCGCTGCGTCTCCTGCCCCGGCTACTTCGCTTTCGCCCGGTAGGCCCGCTTCTTCACCAGTGCGCCGCAGGTCTTCATCGAGCACCAGCGCCTCGCGCCCGCCCGGGACGTGTCCACGAACGGCGTTCCGCAGTCCGGGTTTCCGCAGATGCGGACGCGCGTCCGCTGCTCCGATCCGCAGAGTTCGATCAGGTCCCGCGCGACCATCGACAGCACCGCCGCCACGCCGTCCCCGTCCCAGCGCACGGACTCCGCATCCGCCGAGAGCGCGGGCACCGAAGTCGGTTCTGCCGCTGCCCTGTTGACCACCGCGACGTCCTCGTGATCAGCCGCCGTCCCCTCCGCCAGTGCGACGCCGATCCGCTGGATCGCCTCGCGCAGCCGCCGCGCATCATCCAGTTCGGCCTCACCGCAGCTCGGCGCCACCGTCGTGCAGCCGCTCTCCACGCCCCACCGGCTCAGGTCCTCCGGCCCGGCGAGCCGTTCCACCTGCACGTCCTTGCCGCGGTCGGCCAGTGTGCCGGCGAAGGCGAAGCACAGTCGTGCGTCGTCGAACCGGAAGTCGGTCCTGGCGCGCTGGCGCCCTTCTCGTCGGCCGTCCCCATCGCTCATGTCCACCACTCTATGCGGTTGACACGACTCCTCGCCTCCGCATAGCTTCCAAGTCCACCGCTTCAACCGGTGGACATTTACCAAGGAGGTCGCGTCCATGCGCGCCGCAGTCATCGAAGAACTCCACAAGCCCCTCGTCGTCCGCGAGGTGCCCGACCCCGTCTGCCCGCCGGACGGCGCGATCGTGCGCGTCGGCGCCAATGGCATCTGCCGCACCGACTGGGCCCTGTGGGCCGGGGACTTCTGGACCGGCGGGCCGCAGGTCCAGCCCCCGTTCGTGCTCGGCCACGAGTTCGCCGGCACCGTCGTGGAGGTCGGCCGGGACGTCCGCGACTGGCGGGACGGCGACCGCGTCATCTTCCCGATGAACCCCGGCGAGGGGTCCTGCGAGATGTGCCGCAGCGGCAACCAGCACGTGTGCGAGCACGTGGACTCCCTCGTGCCCGGGGTGTCCTACTGGGGCGCCTTCGCCGAGTACGTCATGGTCCGCTTCGCCGACGTCAACCTGGTCCGGGTCCCCGACACCGTCGGCTTCGTCGATGTCGCCGCCCTCGCCTGCCGCTACATGACCGCCTTCCACGGCGTCGTCGACCAGGCCCGGGTGCGCGGCGGCGAGTGGGTCGCGGTGTACGGGGCCGGCGGCGGCATGGGGCTGTCCACGGTGGAGATCGCCGCCGCGACCGGCGCCAACGTCATCGCGATCGACATCAGTGAGGAGAAGCTGGACGCCGCGCGCGCCCTCGGCGCCGTCCACACCGTCAACGCGGCCGTGGACGAGCCGACCGAGGCCGTCAGGACCCTCACCCGGGGCGGCGCCCACGTGTCCGTCGACGCCGTCGGGATCGCCGAGGCCTGCCGGAACTCCGTGCTCTCCCTGCGCACCCGCGGCCGCCACCTCCAACTCGGGCACACCACCGGCGCCGAGCGGGGCGACGTCCCGCTGCCGATCGACGTCATGATGGTCAAGGAGCTGGAGATCCTCGGTGCCTTCGGCATGCAGGGGCAGCGGTTCGGCACGATGCTCAACATGATCGAGGCCGGCCGCCTCAACCCCGGCAGGATCGTCACCCGCACCGTCGGCCTCCACGAGGCGGGCTCGGTGCTGGAGTCCCTGGAGACGTACGGGCCGACCGGTGTGGTCGTCATCGACGAGTTCCGGGGCTGAGCGGCCATGGCAACGGACACCACCGGGCCCGCCCCCCGCCTGCTGATGGACCCGGAACTGCGCCGGGCCCTCGACGCCGTCCCGATGACCCCCCACGGCGCCTTCGACCTCACCGACATCGCCGCGACCCGCGAGACCCTCCGCTCCTTCGCCGCGGCCGTCGCCGCCGCCACGCCCGACGAGCCGTCCGTCACGGTGGAGGAACACCGCGCTGTTCGGCCGGACGGCGGCCCGGACGTGCCGGTCCGCCTGCTGCGGCCCACCACCGCCACCGGCCCGCTGCCGGTGCTGCTCTGGTTCCACGGCGGCGGGCAGGTGCTCGGCTTCGCCGCCCAGGACGACCCCTGGCTCAAGCAGCTGGCCGCGCGGCTCGGCTGCGCCGTCGCCGCCGTCGACTACCGGCTCGCCCCCGAGACCCCCGCCCCCGGCGCCGCCGAGGACGGCTACACCGCCCACCGGTGGCTCGTCCGCGAAGCGCCCGCGCTCGGCCTGGACGGCGCCCGGATCGGCATCGCCGGCCAGAGCGGCGGCGGAGGAGTCGCGGCGGCCACCGCCCTGCTGGTCCGCGACCGCGGCGGCCCGGCACCGCTGTTCCAGGCGCTGATGTACCCCATGCTCGACGACCGCGACCGGACCGCGTCCAGCCGCGAGATCACCGACATCGGCATCTGGGACCGCGCCACCAACCGCCTCGCCTGGCAGGCGGTCCTCGGCGACCGCGCCGGAACCGACGAGGTCTGCCCGTACGCCGCCCCCGCCCGCGCGGAGGACCTCGCCGGGCTGCCGCCCGCCTTCATCGCGGTCGGCGAACTGGACTGCTTCCGCGACGAGGACCTCGACTACGCCATGCGCCTGCGGGCCCACGGCGTCCCGGTCGAACTCCACCTGTACCCCGGCGCCTACCACGCCTTCGACCTGTTCGCCCCCGAGTCGCAGCTCGCGGAGAGCTTCCAGCGGACCTGGACCGGCTACCTCGCCCGCCACCTCCGGGCCCCGAGGCCGTAGCCCGCCCCGGCCGCCGCCCCGCACCCCCGCGTGCGGGGCGGCTCCCGCCCGTTCGCCCCGGGGTGGTCGGAGGCACCCCACCAGATGGTCTATAGTTTTCCTCATCACCCAGATGCGCGGGTGGCGGAATAGGCAGACGCGCTGGATTCAGGTTCCAGTGCCCGAAAGGGCGTGGGGGTTCAACTCCCCCCTCGCGCACAGCGAACGGCCGGTTGATCTTCGGATCGACCGGCCGTTTTGTCGTCCGGAGGCGTAAGTGGTGGACAGGGCGATGGGCGACCGGATCCGAGGAGTCGAACTCGGGCTCGGCCTGATCGGCATCGGCCGTCCCTGGCCCGCCCCGGACTCCGCGGTCCGTCCCCCCGAACAGGCCCGGGCCCTGTTGGACCGGGCGATCGACCTGGGCATCCGCTTCTTCGACACGGCCGCCGCGTACGGCCGGAGCGAGGCGGTGCTCGGCGAGTACCTCGCGGACCTGCCCGCCGGCCGACGCGACGACCTGGTGATCGCCACCAAGTGCGGCGAGACCTGGCCGGCCCCGGAGGGTGCCCGTCCGGACCACTCGCCCGGAGCCCTGGAGACGAGCTTCGAACGGTCCCGCCGGCTGCTGGGGCGCGTCGACCTCCTGCAACTCCACAAGTGCGCGGTCGAGGACCTGCGGGACGAGCGCCTCCTCGCCTGGTTCGAGGGCCTGCGGGCCTCCGGGGAGGTGGGAGCGGTCGGCGTCAGCGTCTCCTCCGAGGAGGCCCTGCGGGCGGCGCTCGCCGTCGACGTCTTCGACACCGTCCAGTTCCCGGCCAACCCCGCCAACGCCGGCTTCGCCGCCGCGTACGGCGAGGCCGGGCGTTCGCACCTGCCCCTGCTCAACCGGCCGATGGCGTCCGGTGCGCTCGCCGGCGCCGGCAACCCCTTCGCCTTCCACACGGCGGCCTTCCGGCGCGCGGTCGTCCTGACCGGCACCACGCAGGTCGGCCATCTTGAGGCGAACGCCACGGCATTCGCCTCGGCGGCGGCCGCGGCGACCGCAGCGGCTGCGGTGGCCGCGAACCAGGATCGGCACCGGCGCCCCGGCCCTCCTTCGGGTCCTCGACTTCCTTAGCCCACAGGCGAGTTCGTCCGGATGGAACCGGGTCGCGGCGGCCCGGCCGGGGAGAACAGCTGAACGGCCGGTCGACCTCCCGGCCGACCGGCCTTTTCGTCATTCCGGGGACCGGATCAGGCCCGGCCTGGAGCCCGCACCCCCGGTGGGGCGGGGTTCGTCAGCCCTCCTGCCAGGTGGCGCCGGAGCCGGTGAACGAGCCGGAGACGCCGGTGTCGTCGGCCCAGATCCAGAAGTCGGCGTGCGAGACGCCTTCGGGGCTGACCGAGGACTCGGCGGCCGCGACACCGGCGCCGTTCTGGTTGACGATGAACTGGCCGCTGCCCCAGCTCGCGTCCAGGCCTTCCTGAGCCGAGGCCAGGCCGGCGGCGCCGATCACGAGCGGGACGGTGAGGGCGCTGACGGCCAGGACACGCTTGAGGGCACGCATGATGGTCTCCTCCAGGGAGTACGGGACAACAGGTGGCAGTGCCGGTCGGCCCTGCCGGAACCAGACAGCCATGCCCCGCCGGCCCCCGCAATCGGCGCCGCCATCCGAACGGGCCTGACGATGTGTCAGGCTCGCCGCTCCGACCTGCGGAAATGGCCGACCGGGTGATCGTATTGAAGGATCGTTCGGGCGGAGCAGGCGCCCTCCGGGCGGGCCCATGAGAACGGCCGGTCGACCTCGCGGTCGACCGGCCGTTTCGTCGTTCCAGGATCCGGATCAGCGGCGGCCCTGTCCCGGGGCCGCCCCGTACGTCCGATCGTGCAGGGTTCGTCAGCCTTCGTGGGCGGTGGCGCCGGAGCCGGTGAACGAGCCGGTGACGCCGTTGTCGTCGGCCCAGATCCAGAAGTCGGCGTGCTCGACGCCGTCGGGGCCGACGTGGGACTCGACGGCCGCGAGGCCGGCGCCGTTCTCGTTGGCGGTGAAGAAGCCCTTGCCGTAGTTCGCGTCGATGCTGCCGTGGGCCGAGGCCAGGCCGGCGGCGCCGATCACGAGCGGGACGGTGAGGGCGCTGACGGCCAGGACACGCTTGAGGGCACGCATGATGGTCTCCTCCAGGGAGTACGGGGTAACAGTCGGCAGCGCCGGTCGGCCCTGCCAGAACCAGACAGCCATGCCCCGCCACCCCCCGCAATCGGCGCCGCCATCCGAACAGGCCTAACGGTTCGTCAGACGTGCCGCTGCGACCTGCGGAAATGGCCGATCGGGTGATCGTATTGAGGGATCGTTCGGGCGGAGCAGGCGCAGGCCCGCCGGCACCGGGGCGCGGTTGAGGACGGCCGCCCGGTCCGAGGACCGGACGGCCGTCCGCCGTCGAACCGTCAGGACCTCCAGGCGATCACGTGGGCCGCGACCGGCTCGCCGGCCGCGTCGAGCGCGACGGCGTTCCCGGCGACCACCCCGGCGTCGTTGACGAACAGCGCCTGGGCGTACGGGCTGAGCGGGGACGGCGGGAGCGGCACGACCGTGCCGTCGGGCCGCCACAGCAGGGCCGTGGTGCGGTTCCAGTCCGGGCCCTGCGCCTCGCCGACGGCGGTTCCCGCGCCGTTGACCGCCATCGCCTCGCTCTGCCGGCCCGCCGGGCCGCCGAGCAGGGTCTGCGTACCGTCCGGGTTCCAGCGGGCGGCGAAGGCGGAGCGGTGGGCGTCGAACGTCGCCCCGACCACGGTGCCCGCGCTGTTGACGGCCCTCGTCCGACCGTAGCCGGCGTCGCGGACGGCGCCGCCGGGCGTCCACACCAGCACCCGGTCGAACTCCGTGCCTCCGGTGCGCCGCCCGTGACCGAGCACCACGCCGTCGTCGGTCATCCCGTCCACCCGGGCCCCGTCGAGGCCCGGCGGCAGCGGGAGCGCGGACACGGCGCCCGCCGGGCTCCAGAGCACCGGGGTCTCCTGGGAGCGGCCGTCGCCGAGGCTCCGCTCGGAGGTGCCGGCGACGACGCCCGCGTTGGTGACGGCGGCGGTCGAGCCCGCGGTGTCGCCGGGCAGCAGCGGCAGATCCACCCTGGTGCCGTCGGCCTGCCACTTCAGGGGCTTGGACCGGTACGTGTCGTCGTACGAGCCGCCGGCCACCACGCCGGCGTCGTTGACCGCGGCCGCGCTGCCGCCGCGGACACCGGCCGGCAGCGCCAGCGCCGTGGCGGTCCCGTCCGGGGCCCAGCGGACCGGATGGTTGTCGGACATCGTCCGGTAGGAGGCCCCGACCACGGTGCCCGCGCCGTTGAGCCCCGCCGGGCGGCTGGACAGGTCGCCGGTCAGCGGCGCCAGGACGGTGTAGCCGAGATGGTCGGGATGCCAGCGGACGGCGCGCGGCGTGAACTGGCCGGAGACGTCCGAGTAGTACTCGCCGACGACGGCGCCGTCGCGGCTCAGGCCCCGCGCCAGGCTGTAGGCGGTGCCCGGCGGTTCGGGAAGGAACCGCGGGGCCGGCAGCGGAGTGGCCGGAGCGGTCGCCGTGGCCGCCGTGGCCGTGGGCACCGGGCCGAGCAGCAGGGCGGCGGACGCGGCGGTGGCGACGAGGGCCGCCGCGGCGGCGAGGGCCGCGGGGCGCGCGGGGCGCGAGCCGGTCGTCCGGACTCCCGTCGCGTCCGTCGCGTCCGTCGCGTCCGTCCTGTCGAGGTCGAGGTCGAGGTCGGGGTCGAGGTGGAGGCGGGCCGCGGCCATCAGGGCTTCCAGATCATCGCGCGCGGGAGGTCCTGCGCGTTCGGCGCGTCGTACCAGGTGGCATCCCCGGCGATCACCCCGGATTCGTTGACGAGGAGGGCCCGGGCGTAGGGGCTGAGCGAGGACGGCGGGAGCGGCACGGCAGTGCCGTCGGGCCGCCACAGCACCGGCGTGCGGCGGTACGGGGTCGGACCCTCCGCGAAACCGACGGTCGTGCCCGCGGCGTTGATCGTGCTCGCCCAGGCCTGCCGGCCCGCCGGGTCGTCGAGCAGCGTCAGCGTGCCGTCCAGGGTCCAGCGCGCGGCGTGCTCGGAGCGGTCGGCACCGAACGTCGTTCCGACGACGGTGTTCGCGTTGTTGACGGAGCTCAGCCGGCCGTGGGCGACGTCCCGGCCGGTGCCGTTCGCGTCCCAGGCCACCACCCGGTCGAACTCGGTGCCTCCCGCGCGCCGTCCTTGGCCGAGGATCACGCCGTCGTTGGTGATCCGGACGACCCCGGCCGCGTCGATCCCCGGGGGGAGCGGGAGCGCCGTCACGTCGCCCGACGGGCTCCAGATCACCGTCCGGGTCCGGGACTCGCCGCCGACGGACCCCGAGGACCAGCCGATGACGAAGCCCGCGTCGTTGATGAACGAGGCGGAGCCGGTGCCGTCGCCGGGCAGCAGCGGCAGGTCGCCCCGGGTGCCGTCGGCCTGCCACTTCAAGGGCTTGGACCGGTAGCCGGAGTCGTACCAGCCGCCGATCACCACACCGGCGTTGTTGATCCTGGACGCGCTGCCGCCGCGGGCCCCGGCCGGCAGCTCCAGCGCGGTCGGGGTGCCGTCCGTAGCCCAGCGGACCGGGTGGTTGTCGGTCAGCGTGGCGAAGGAGACCCCGACCGCGACGCCCGACGCGTTCAGGGAGCCCGGGCGGGTGGCGACCTCGCCGGGCAGCGGCTCCAGGGTGGTGACGCCGGACCGGTGGGCGTTCCAGCGGAGCGCGCGCGGGGCGAACTGGTTGGGGATGTTCAGGTAGGTCTCGCCGAGGATGTCGCCCGCGTCGTTCAGGCCGTACACCGAGCTGAGCGGGGCGGCGTTCGCGGGCAGCGGCAGCAGGTACGGGGTCGGCACTGGTGCGCCCGGGTCGGCCGCCGCGGCCGTGGGCACCGGGCCGAGCAGCAGGGCGACGGCCGCCGCGGCGGCGGCCGGGGCGGCTCTGCGAAGGGTGGGGGAACCGGCCATCCGGAAACTCCTGTCGTGTCAACGATCAAGTGGATCAAGAGAGTTGATGCTCCGTCGGAGTCGGGTCGGTCGGGTTCCCGGTCCGACGGCCAAGTCTCATCCACGGTCGGTTCGTTGGCAGGGCGATCGCCGAATCGGCCGGAATCACACCCCTTTTGGGCGCGTCCGCGGGGTGGCGGCGGAGCGGTTCCGAACGGTTTGGGGCGGTCTCGTGCGATGTCGGACGGCTGTGGCGGGTGCCCGGGCGGCGGGCGCCCGGGCCGCCCTCCCGGCGCGCGTCGCCGGCCGGGGTGCGCCGAGGGCGGCGGGGGAGCCGAGAGTGGCGGGGGCGCGTTGCTCCCCGCCCTCCTCGGTGCGCGGGTTGCGCTACCGGGCGGCGACCGGCGGGCCGTCGTCGCCCTCGGTGCCGCCGCCACCGGGCCGACCGTCCCGGCCGGACGAGCCGCCGCCGGGCCCCCGGGCGTACACCGTGAAGGAGGTCAGGCCGGCGGGCAGCGCCCAGGCCCCGGCGCTCCGGATGGACACCCTGTAGCGGTGCGGGCCGTCGTCCCGCTGGACGGGTGCGGCCTGGGCGGCCGTCGCGGCCAGTGCCGCGACGGTGGAAGCGGTCGCCAAAAGGCCTTGTCGGAAGAGCTTTTGATTGATCGTCATTCATGCGATGGTCTGGAACTCCGGCGGCCTGGCGGCGGCTTCGACCCGTATTCACGCGAACGGGTGGTCGTGATCCGGCCGAGTTCGCGGCGGCCCCCGCCGACCCCCCCGCCGACCCCTCGCAGACCCCCACCGACCCCCCGGCGACCGCCGATGTGCCCCCGACGGGTCGCCGGGGGAGGCCGCCGGAGCTCCTCCCTCGATCGGGGGAGGGCGGGGGCGAGGAGGCCGGTGATACTGGCGAACATGATCAAGGGAATGCGGTTGCTGCTGCGCAGGTCGACCTACACGGGGGTGCTGTTCGCGGTACTCGGAGCGCTGGCCGGGCTGCCGGTGGCGATGGTGGCGCTCGGGATGACGCTCGGGGTGTCCGGGCGGCCGGACACGGTCTGGCTGGCACTGCCGCTGTGGGCGGTGCTGCTCGCGGTGGCCGGGCTGCCCCGAGCGGTGCGCCGGGTGCTGGCGGCGGGCGCGCGGCGACTGCTGGGCGTCGCGGTGCCCACCCCGGTGAAGGGGGCCGCGGCGGAGCGCTGGCGGACGCCGGCGTTCGTGGTGGCGCACGTGGCGCTCGGGTGGACGGTGCTGATCGGCGGCAGCACGTTCCTCGTGATGGGGATGACGCTGCCGGGACGATGGGTGGAGGGCTCGGCCCGGGTCAGCCTCTTCGGCTGGGGCGCGGACGTGACCGGGGTCTGGTCGTGGGTCATCGGGGCGCTCAGCCTGGTCCTCGGGGCAATGCTGCTCGCCGGGGCGTCGGGGGCACTGCGGTGGCTGGCGCCGCGACTGCTCGGACCCTCGCCCGCCGAGCGGCTCGCCCTGGCCGCCGAGCGGGAGCGGCTGATGGCCGAACGCAACCGGCTGGCCCACGAGTTGCACGACTCCATCGGGCACACCCTGACCGCCGCCACCATCCAGGCGGCCGTCGCGGGCGAGGTGCTCGCCGACGACCCGGCGGCGGCGCGGGCCGCCATGCGCAGCATCGAGGAATCGACCCGGGCCGCGCTGGAGGACCTCGACTACGTGCTCGGCGCACTGCGCGAGGAGCAGACCGGCACCGCCCCGACCCGCACCCTCGCCGACCTGCCCGAGCTGATCGACCGGCTGCGGCACGCGGGCGCCGTCGTGGCACCGCGGACCACGGGGGACCTCGCGCAGGTGCAGGGCACCCTCTCCCGGGCCGCCTACCGGATCGTCCAGGAAGGGCTGACCAACGCGCTGCGGCACGGCAACGGCGGGCCGATCGAGCTGCGGGTGACGGCGGGACCGGAGGAACTGGAGCTGACCGTGGTCAACGGGACGGCGGGCGCGGCCGGCGGACCGGGCGCCAGCGGCTTCCCGACCTCCGGGCACGGCCTGCCCGGGCTGGCCGAGCGGGTGCGGCTGCTGCACGGCGAGTTCGAGGCCGGCCCGGACGGCGAGGGGCAGTGGCGGCTGGCGGTCCGGCTGCCGATGCGGTGGTCGGCGTGAGCGGCGCCGGCCCCGACGCGGGCGCGCCGTCCGACGTCACCGTCCTGATCGCCGACGACGACCCCCTCACCCGCAGCGGCCTGGGCACCCTGCTCGGCGCCCAGCCCGGCATCACGGTGGTCGGGAAGGCCGCCGACGGCGTCGAGGCGGTCGAGCAGGCCCGGCTGCTGCGGCCGGACGTGGTGCTGATGGACGTGCGGATGCCGCGCCGCAACGGCATCGACGCCACCCGCGAACTGCTGCGGGAGCACGCCGACCCGCCCAAGGTCGTGGTGATCACCACCTTCGAGAACGACGCCTACGTCACCGCCGCGCTGAGCGCCGGCGCCAGCGGCTTCGTGCTGAAGCGGCGGCCCGTCCCGCAGATCGCCGAGGCGGTGCGGGTGGCGGCGGCGGGGGAGGCGGTGCTGTTCCCCGCCGCGCTGAGCCGGATGGTCGCGGCCCGGCCGCTGGACTCGGCCGAGGCGCTGCCCCGGGCGGCGCTGACCGGGCGGGAGGAGGGCGTGCTGCGGCTGATGGCGACCGGACTGTCCAACCCGGAGATCGCGCAGGCGCTCGCCGTCAGCCAGGAGACCGTCAAGACGCACGTGGGGAACGTGCTGGGCAAGCTCGGCGCGCAGAACCGGACCCACGCGGTGGTGATCGCGTACGAGAGCGGGCTGGTGGTGCCGGGGCTGCCGGGGGCGTAGCCGGCGGCGCGGCCCCGGAGCCGCCACGGCCCCGGAGCCGCGACGGCCCCGGAACCGCGACGGCCCCGGAACCGCGACGGCCCCGGAACCGCGACGGCCCAGAGGGCCGCTACCGCACGGGGTCGATCGGCGTGAGGGTGCCGAGGCGGTCCTCGACGGCCTGGGCGGCGGCCAGGCACAGGTCCTCCCGGAAGGCGCGGCCGACGAGCTGGACGCCGGTGGGCAGGCCGTCCGCGGCGAGGCCGGTGGGGACGGCGACGGCCGGCACGCCGACGAAACTGGTCACCGAGCAGAGCCGCATGGCCGAGTCGACCCGGTCGCGGCCCGCCTGGTCCCGGGACTCCAGTCCGGGCTCGACCGGCGGCTCGGTGAACACCGGGCCCAGCAGCAGCGGGTACTCGTGCAGGAACTCCGTCCAGGAGCGGCGGACGCTCATCCAGACGCTCATCAGCCGGATCAGGCCGGGGGCGTCCACGGGCCGGGCGCCGTGCATCATCAGCTCGATGTAGCGGTCGCCGCCCTCGCCGAGCAGCTGCCGCACGACGGGCCAGCTCGGCGCGAACTCGGTGACGGCGAGGCGGTGGTAGGCGTCGAGCGCCTCCTCCATCCGCGGGACGTCGGGGACCTCCCGGACGTCGTACCCGGCGTCGCGCAGCGCGTCGGCGGCGGTCTCGACGGCGCGGCGGACGGTGGGGTGGACCCCGTGGCCGCCGTGGCTGCCGTGACCGCCCGGATCGGCGACGACGGCGACCTTGACCGGGCCGGCGAGCGGTTCCCCGTACAGCGGGACGGGCACGGCGCGCGGGTCGCGCGGGTCGGTGCCCGCCAGCGTCTCGTAGGCGAGCCGCAGGTCGGCGACCGTACGGGCCAACGGGCCGTCGGCGACCAGGACCTGGGAGGCCGGGCCGGGGTCGTCCGGGCCGATCAGGCGCTGGTCGGCGGGGAACCGGCCGGTGGTCGGATTGAGGGCGGCGACCCCGCAGAAGGAGGCGGGGACGCGGACCGAGCCGCCGGAGTCGTTGCCGAGCCCGAGCGGGGCCATGCCGGCGGCGACCGCCACGCCGTCCCCGCCGCTGCTGCCGCCGGGGGTGCGGCCCGCGTCCCACGGGTTGCGGGTGTCGCCGTACAGCTCGCTGCGGGTGTGCATCCCGGCGAGGATCAGGGTCGGCAGGTTGCTGTGGCCGATCGGGATCGCCCCGGCCGCGCGCAGCCGGGCCACCGGGACGGCGTCGGCGGCGGCGACGTGGTCGCGGAAGCGCGGGCTGCCGAAGGTGGTCGGCACGCCGGCGATCGGGGTGCACTCCTTCACGGTGAACGGCACGCCCGCGAGCGGACCCAGTTCCTCGCCCGCGGCCCGGCGGCGGTCGGTCTCCCGGGCGGCCGCGCGGGCCCGGTCGGCGAGCAGCTGGGTGACGGCGTTCAGGTACGGGTTGACCTCGGCGATCCGGGCCAGGTGGTCGTCCACCACGTCCAGTGCCGACACCTCGCCCTTGCGCACGGCGGCGGCGAGTTCGACGGCGGACTTGCTCCACAGGGGCATGGGAGTTCTCCTCGGCTCTCCTCGGCCTGGTTCCGATGCGACCGCATCGGAACGGAATCACCATAGTCCGGAAACCGATACGCTTGCATCGAATAAAACGGTGCCCAGCGGTGCCCAACAGTGCCCAGCGGTGACCGACGATGACCGACGAGGACCGAAGGAACGCGGAGGGAGACCGGGGATGCCCAAGCAGGTGGACCACGAGGGCCGGCGCCGGCGGATCGCCGAGGCCGTCTGCCTGCTGGTGGACGAGCACGGGCTGGAGGGCGTCACCCTGCGGGACGTCGCCACCCGGGCGGAGGTCTCGATGGGAGCCGTCCAGCGCTGCTTCCGCACCAAGGAGGAGATGCTGCTGTTCGCGCTCGCGCACGTCGGCGAGCGGGTCACCGAGCGGGTGCGGAGCCGGCTCGCGGCCGGCCCCGCGCAGTCGGCGGCCGGCGAACTCGGGCTGGTGGCGGGCGAGGTGGCGCTGCTGCGCGAGGAACACCGGGCCGAGGCCAGGATCTGGCTCGCCTTCGTCGCCGGGGCCGCCGTCAACCCGGCGCTGGCGGCGACCCTGCGCAGCAGCTACGCGGCGCTGGAGGAACTGATGGTGCGGCTGGTCACGGAAGCCGTCGGCGGGGCGGCCGTCGGCGGATCGGTGATCGGCGGGGCGTCCGCGGGCGGGGCCGTCGTCGCGCGGACCGAGGCCCGCGCGCTGCTCGCCCTCGCCGACGGGCTCACCACGCACGTCCTGGTCGGGCACCGGACGGTGGGGGAGGCGGAGGAGGTCCTGCACGCGCACCTGGCCGGGCTCTGGGCGCGCTGCTGACCGGAGGCCGGACCGTTCGCCGAACCGATGAGATGATCACCATGCCAAGCGGTCGGCAGCACGGAGGACAGGAATGGCGGGCAGGACGGCGGGCGCCACGGAGCAGCGCCGGTTCACCGACCCCGGGGCCAAGCTGTACGACTTCGCCGACGAAGTGCTCGTCCGCTGCCCGAAGTGCGGCGGCTGCGCCCTCGTCCTCGCGCGGCCGGGCGACGCGTGCGAGCCCCGGTGGATCGGCGGCCGGGAGCAGACCCGCCTGCGGCTGAGGTGCGGCTGCGGACACGCCGTGGACGCCTTCCCGGACCACCTGGCGTTCGGCGGCCCCGTCGACCCGTACTTCCGACTGCCGCTCTGGCTGGACGCGGACTGCTGCGGCCGGCGGCTGTGGGCGTACAACCCCGCCCACCTCGACCTGCTGGAGTCCTACGTCGGGGCCGTCCTGCGCGAACGCACCGCGGTCCCCGGCTCGCTGAGCCTGGTCGCCCGGCTGCCCGCCTGGGTGAAGTCGGCCAAGCACCGGGACGAGGTCCTGCGGACGATCCGCCGGCTGCGCGCCACCCTGCCGCCCGGCCACCTGCCCGGCCGCTGATCCGTCGCCCGCCGATCCTTCGCCCGCTGTTGTCGCCCCCGTCACCGTCCAGTCCGTGGAAGGCCGGCGAACGCGGCGGCCGGGTGGGGCAGGATCGGGCCCGACGTCACCGGAGACGCCTGTTCGGACACTCGTGTTGGGAGAGCCTGCCGTGACCGCTGTGGAGATCCCGGGATCCAAGTCCATCACCGCCCGGGCCCTGTTCCTGGCCGCCGCCGCCGAGGGCGTGACCACCCTGCGCCGCCCGCTGTCCTCGGACGACACCGAGGGCTTCGTGCAGGGCCTGGACACCCTCGGGTACCGGATCGAACGGACGGCCGACACCTGGCGGGTGGAGGGCCGCCCGTCCGGGCCCGCCGTGCCGGACGCCGAGGTGTACTGCCGGGACGGCGCCACCACCGCGCGCTTCCTGCCCACCCTCGCCGCCGCTGGCCGCGGCACCTACCGCTTCGACGCCTCCGCCCAGATGCGCCGCCGCCCGGTCGCCCCGCTCACCCGGGCGCTGCGCGAGCTGGGCGTGGACCTGCGGCACGAGGGGGCCGAGGGGCACCACCCGCTGACGGTCGTCGCCGACGGCGTCCGCGGCGGTGAACTCACCCTGGACGCCGGGCAGTCCTCGCAGTACCTGACCGCGCTGCTGCTGCTCGGCCCGCTCACCCGGGACGGCCTGCGGATCACCGTCACCCGGCTGGTCTCCGCCCCGTACATCGGCATCACCCTGGCGATGATGCGCGACTTCGGGGTCGAGGTGAAGCGGGAACGGACCCCCGCCGGCGAGGTGTTCGAGGTGCCCGCCGGCGGCTACCGGGCCGCCGACCACCCGATCGAACCGGACGCCTCCACCGCCAGCTACTTCTTCGCCGCCGCCGCCCTGGCCGGCCGCGAGGTCACCGTCCCGGGCCTCGGCCGGAACACGCTCCAGGGCGACCTGCGGTTCGTGGACGTGCTGCGGCGGATGGGCGCCCGGGTGGACGTCGGCGGCGACCGCACGACCGTGGCCGGCGACGGCCCGCTCGGCGGAATCACCGTCAACATGCGGGACGTCTCCGACACCATGCCCACGCTCGCGGCCATCGCCCCGTTCGCCACCGGCCCGGTGCGGATCGAGGACGTCCACAACACCCGGGTCAAGGAGTGCGACCGGCTGGAGGCCTGCGCCGACAACCTGCGCGCGATGGGCATCACCGTGGCCACCGGGGACGACTGGATCGAGATCCGGCCCGGCACCCCGCGCCCGGCCGAGATCACCACCCACTCCGACCACCGGATCGTGATGTCCTTCGCCGTCACCTCGCTGCGCACGCCCGGCATCACCTTCGACGACCCGGGCTGCGTGCGGAAGACCTTCCCGGGGTTCCACGAGGCCTTCGCGGAGCTGCGGGCGGCCTGGGGGATCTGACCCCCGCCGGCCGCGCGGCGCCCCGGCGCCGCCGGTCGCCCGCCGGAATCCCGGTCGCCCGCCGGAATCCCGGTTGCCCGCCGGAATCCCGGTTGCCGGGCGGCGGGCCCGGCGGCGAGGATGCCGTTCGTGTCCGAGACGGTTTTCGAGACGGAGTCAGACGGGCCCGAGCTGCGGCCCTACCCCAAGATCCCCGCGCGCGGCCGCTCCGGCGGGCCCGGCAGCCGGGAGTGGACCGCGGCCGAGAAGGTGCACGGGGCGCACTTCGCGGTGGTCTGCGAGGGCGGCTCGGTGCGGGCCGCGAAGCGGCGTGAACTGCTGGACGACGAGGGCCTGGACGCCTTCTTCGGCGTCAGCCGGATCTGGCCCGAACTGTCCGTCGCGGCGGCCAGGTTCGCCGCCGCGGTGCGCGGGACCCGGGACGGTGCCGCGGTGCGCGGGGACGGCGCCGCCGCGGTGACGATCTACGGGGAACTGGCCGGCGGCCGCTACCCGCACCCCGGGGTGCCCGCCGCCCCCGGGGTCGACCCGGTCCAGACCGGCGTCTGGTACGCCCCCGGCCTGCGCTGGCTGCCGTTCGACGCCACCGTCGAGACGCCCGAGGGCCGTCGGTGGATCGCCGACCGCACCCTGCGCACGGCCGCGCGGGCCGCCGGGCTCACCTGCGTGCCCCTGCTCGGGCACGGCCCCCTGACCACCCTGCACGACCTGCCGGTGCGCTACCCCACCCGGGTGCCCGCGCTGTTCGGCCTGCCCGAGCTGCCGGACAACCTCGCCGAGGGGTACGTCCTCAAACCCGCCGGCGAGTGGCACGAGTCCGGCCCGGCCCGTCCGCTGGTGAAGGTGAAGCAGCAGGCCTTCGCCGAGGACGACCGCTACGACGGCGCCCGCCCGTACCTCCCCCCGCCCCGGGGCGCGGCCGGCGTCCCGGCCTGGCTCCTCGTCCAGGCCTCCGCCCTGCTCACCCCCGCCCGGGCCGCGGCCGCCGTCAGCAAACTGGGGCCCCGTACGGTCGAGGACGCCGTGGCCGAGGAGATCGCGGCGGACGTGGCGGAGGAACTCGCCGAGGCCGTGGGCGGGTTGGAGGCGGACGTGCTGGCCGCACTGCGCCGGGCGCTCGCACCGGGCGCGCGCACGCTGGCGTCCTTCGACGCGCAGGACCGGCGCGGCGCCTGAGCGGGCGGGCCTGACGGCGCGCGGCGGGGTCGAGGGCGCGCGGCGGGGTCGAGGGCGCGCGGCGGGGTCGAGGGCGGGTTCAGGCAGTGTCCAGGAGGCTTCCACGTCCGGTGGGAGGGGCCCATCATGGGCTCCCGGTTCCGGCAGAACCGCCCCGACACCGACCCGCCACCGCCCGACACCGTTCCGGGCCGCCCTCAGGAGGCAGAAGAGATGACGATCCCACCGCCCGTCCGGATCCAGGCCGCCGTCGTCCGCGCCGCGTACGCCCTGCCGGAGGGCCTGCGGCGGGCCATCGCGGGCAAGCCGGTGGTCCGCGACGGGCAGACGCTCGCGCTGGACGCGCAGCTGATGCTCAAGCTCCAACGGCTGTCCGGGGCGGCCCTGGTGATGCCGGGCGGGGTCGGGTCGTCGCGGGCCGCGATGGAGCACGCGCGGCACCTGGTGGGCGGGCCGCAGGACCGTGCGGTGGCCGCGCGGAGCATCGGCATCCCGCGGGAGCACGGCGAACTGGCCGCCACGCTGTACACCCCGGACGGGCTGGCGACGGGCTCCGGCCTGCTGGTCTTCCTGCACGGCGGGGGCTGGGTGGTCGGCAGCCGGGCCAGCCACGACCACGTCGCCCGCTTCCTCGCCCGGCGGGCGCGGGTGCGGGTGCTGTCGGTGGAGTACCGGCTGGCGCCCGAGCACGTGTTCCCGGCGGCGGCCGAGGACGCGCTGGCCGCCCTCGACCACGCCCACGCCGAGGCGGCCGACCTGGGCGCGGACCCGGAGCGGATCGCGGTCGGCGGGGACAGCGCGGGCGGCAACCTGGCCGCCGTCGTCGCCCAGCAGGCCGTCCGGCGGGGCGGGCCCGCCCCGGTGTTCCAACTGCTGCTCTACCCGGCGACCGACGCCTCGGCCCGGCGCCCCTCGCGCGGGCTGTTCGCCGACGGGTTCTTCCTGACCGACGCGGACATGGACTGGTTCGCCGACCGCTACGCGCCCGCGCCCGCCGACCGCACCGACCCGCGGCTGTCGCCGCTGCTCGCCGAGGACCTGACCGGTCTGCCGCCCGCGTACATCGGCACCGCGGGCTTCGACCCGCTGCGCGACGAGGGCGAGGCGTACGCGCGGGCGCTGGAGGAGGCCGGGGTCGCGGTGCGGCTGAGCCGGCAGCCGGACCTCATCCACGGGTACGCCAACTACCTCGGCATCGGGGGCCGCTTCCGGGAGGCGACGGCCGAGGCGGCGGAGGCGCTGCGGCAGGCGATCGGCGAGGCGTAGCGCGTACGGCGCGGCGGCGCGGCCGGCGCAGCGGAGGGTACGGCGCAGCAGAGGGTACGGCGAAGGGCGGGCCCCGGCGGGCGGGTTCCGCCCTTCGGCGCGCGGTGGGACGCACCCGGGACGGACCCGGGATGGAAAGGGGGCGCGAACCGTACGCCCGCGCGCCGGGTCGTTGCCGCACAGGGGGTTCTCGGCGACCGGCTCTTATTGTACTGTCCGTCTAATAAGCGGGTGAGCGGGAGCCCGCGGAGACAGGCACCTGGAGGCAGCCATGGCGCTCACCCGGCAGACGGGGCACGGCCACACCGAGGCCGACGACGACGTCTCGAAGCGGCTGCTGGAGTCGGCCGCCACCCTCTCCTACGACCCCTCGACCGAGATCGACTGGGACGCCCCCCTCCCGGAGGACCACTACGGCCTCAACCCGGAGTGGAGCACCCTCTACGGCACCCGGCTGTGGGACGAGATGACCGAGCGGCAGCGGGTCGTGCTCACCCGGCACGAGGTCTGCTCGATCATGAACACCGGCATCTGGTTCGAGATGATCCTCCAGCAGATGGTGCTGCGCGACCAGTACCTCAGGAACCCCGCCGACGCCGCGTTCCAGTTCGCGCTCACCGAGATCGCCGACGAGTGCCGCCACTCGATCATGTTCGCCCGGGCCTGCGCCAGGATGGGCGTCCCCGCCTACCGTCCGCACAAGCTGATCGCCCAGGCCGGCCGCGCCTTCAAGGCGCTCGCCAAGGGCGAACTCGCCTACGGCGGCATCCTGGTGGCCGAAGAGGTGCTCGACGTCATGCAGCGCGACTGGATGCGCGGCGAGAACGTCCTGGAGATCGTCCGCGGCACCTCCCGGATCCACGTGGTCGAGGAGTCCCGGCACATGAAGTTCGCCCGGCAGGAGATCCGCGAACGGATGCGCCACGCGAGCCCCGCCCGCCGGCGCGCCTCCGCCACCGGCATCGCCGTGGGCGCGTACGTCATCGTCACCAGCATGGTGCACCCGGGCGTCTACAAGGCCGCCGGGCTCGACGTGCCGCGGGCGCTCGCCGAGGTGCGGGCCAGCGAGCACCGCAAGGCGATGATGCGCACCAGCTCCCGGCACCTGATGGCCTTCCTCGCCGAGACCGGACTGCTCACCAGCCGCTCGGCGGCCGTCTACCGCCGGGTGCACATGCTCTGACGGACCGTCGCCACCACGCCGCCCCATCCCCCCACGCGCAGCGAGGACCCCACCCGGCCATGGCCTACGCGATCACCCAGACCTGCTGCAACGACGCCTCGTGCGTGTCCGTCTGCCCGGTCAACTGCATCCACCCGACCCCGGACGAGCCGGAGTTCGGCACCACCGACATGCTGTACATCGACCCGCGGGCCTGCATCGACTGCGGCGCCTGCGCGGACGCCTGCCCGGTGGACGCGGTGTACCCGGTCGACCGGCTGCGCGGGCCCGACACCGTGTTCGGCGACCTCAACCGCGACTGGTTCCGCGACCACCCCAGCGACCACGCCTGGGGCGCGCCCAGCTTCCCGCGCAGCCTGCCGGACGAACTCGGCGCGCTGCGGATCGCGGTCGTCGGCACCGGCCCCTCCGCCGGGTACACCGCGCAGGAACTGCTGCGCGGCACCAGCGCCGAGATCACCATGATCGACCGGCTGCCGGTCACCGGCGGCCTGCTGCGGCACGGCGTCGCGCCCGACCACCAGTCCACCAAGCGGATCGCGGAGAGCTTCGCGAGCGTCTTCCGCGACCCCCGGCTGCGGATGCACCTCAACGTGGAGATCGGCACGGACCTCACCCACCAGGAGCTCGCCGCGCACCACCACGCGGTGGTGTACGCGGTCGGCGCGGCCGCCGACCGACGGCTCGGCGTCCCCGGCGAGGACCTGCCGGGCAGCCTGCCCGCGACCGCCTTCGTCCGCTGGTACAACGCCGAACCGACCGTGCCCGCCGACGCGGTGGAGCTGTCGGCCCAGCGCGTGGTGGTGATCGGCAACGGCAACGTCGCGGTGGACATCGCCCGCATCCTGCTCACCGACCCCGACCGGCTCGCCGCCACCGACATCGCCGACCACGCCCTGGCCGCGCTGCGCCGCAGCCGGGTCCGGGAGGTCGTGCTGCTCGCCCGGCGCGGGCCCGGACAGGCGGCGTGGACCAGGGCGGAGTTCCTGGCCCTGCGGCAGCTGCCGGGCGTCGAGGTGGTGGTCGAGGACCACCCGGAGGTGCGGGCGGCGATCGAGGCGGCCGGAGCGGAAGCGGGATCGGGATCGGGGTCCGGCGCGTGGTCGGTCACCGGGTCGGGCACGGCGGCGGGAGCGGGGCTGCTCGCCGGGCTGCCGCTGGTGCCGTTCGACGGGTCCGCGGAGCCCGGGCCGGGGCGGCGGATCGTGCTGCGGTTCCTGTCGGCGCCGGTCGAACTCTCCGGGGACGGGCGGGTCGAGGCCCTGACCGTCGAGCGGACCACCCCGACGGCGGACGGCCGGGTCCAGGGCACGGGGGCGAGGGACGTGCTCCGGGCCGGGCTGGTGGTGCGCTCGATCGGACACCGGGGCGTACCGCTGCCCGGGCTGCCGTTCGACGAGCGGGCCGGGACGGTCGCGCACCGGAACGGGCGGGTCGTCGACCCGGCGACCGGCCGGCCGCTGCCGGGGACGTACGTGGTGGGCTGGGCCAAGCGCGGGCCGTCCGGCGGGATCGGCGCCAACCGGGCCTGCGCGCGGGAGACCGTGGACGCGCTGCTGGACGACGCGGCCGCCCGGGCGCTGCCCGTCCCGGGGGCGGGCCGCAGGGACTTCGAGCGGCTGGTGCGCCGGCGGCGGCCGGACGCGGTGGGGCTGCGGGAGCTGCGGGCGGTGGAGCGCGCGGAACGCGAGCGGGGCGAGGCCGAGGGGCGGCCCCGGGTGAAGCTCGCCAGCGTGCCCGAGCTGCTGGCGGCGGGTCGGCGGCGGTAGCGGGAAGGACCCGGGGCCCGGGCGGGGAGCCCGGGAGCCTCGCCGGGAAGAACCCACGGGCCGTGCCGGGACAATGGGGAGGGCACGACGTGCGCAGGAAGTCGGGTGGGGCGAACTCCTTCGCACCCGGCCGCGCTCCTGAGGGGGGTGGCCCTCGGGGCACCGGGTTGCACCGACCGTGTCCCCGTGCGGGTGGGGGGCGTTGGGTGGGTTTGGGTGG
>NZ_JBHVJT010000008.1:43161-62040 GCF_042798815.1 Kitasatospora sp. NPDC057738
GGTAAACTGCGCCGCTGGCAAGGAACCCCTGTGGCACACCCCACGATGGGGTGGAGACGCCCTGATCCTGGAACAGTGTGACATGGGCCGACTTCCTGCGCACCCGGCCGCGCTCCGCAGGGGGCTGACCTGCGGAGCACCGGGTTGACCCGACCGTGTCCCGGTGCGGGCGGGGCGCGTTGGGTGGGTGTGAGTGGATTCGGGTGGCTGCCGGTGCCGGAACGGCAGCCGAGTGAGGAAACGATCCTGCGCGGCACTCCGGACAGGCCGCCGGAACAGCCGTCGCCACCCGCGACGACGGAGCCGCGGGTGCCGACGGAACGGCCGGTGACGGAGCCGCGGGTGACGGAACGGCCGGTGCCGGAACCCGGCCCGGAAGCGCCCATCTACGCCGAGCTGGCCCGGCGCTGGCAGGCCGAGGGGCGGGCCGTCCCCGGGCTGCCCGATCCCGTCTGGGAGTCGCTGGCCGCACCGGCGGCCCGGGACCGGCCGGCGGTCCACGGCCCGGGCCGGAGCCCCGAGCAGGGTCCCGGGCGGAGCCCTGTGCGGGGCCCGGGGTGGAACCCGGGGTGGAACCCGGCCGCGGGCCCGGAGTGGAGTCCGGGGCCGGGCCCGGGGCACTGATCCACTCGGCCGGATCGCCGACACGCGCGGCTACCCCGACGGGGGAACCGTGCGGTCGTCGGACTATCCCAGGAGAGTGCTCCTCAGCCAGGGGACGATCAGCGCCATCGCCTCGTCGAACCTCGAAATGGCGCAGTGCCCGGTGTCCGGGATCAGTTCGACCCGGGTGTCGCGGCGGCCGGCGAACACCAGGGTGTCGTGCCGTGGGACGTGGACGTCGTCGGCACCGTTGAGCACCAGCATCGGCGCCTGGTCGTCCCGGTCCAGCAGCGGGCGCAGGCCGAAGGAGGCGAAGGCCCGGCCCAGGGCCGCCCGGTCCGGTGCCGCGTCGAAGCCCAGGGCGTTGCCCACGATGCCGTCCATGCCGAAGTCGAAGCCGCGGTCCGGGTCGAAGGAGTGCTCGACCGGGCCGCCGAGCACCACGGCCGCGTCCACGGCGCCGGTCAGCCCGGTGCGCGCGGAGTAGTAGCCGCCCATCGAGATGCCGAAGTGGCCGACCAGGCCGTCGCCGAGCGTACGGGCGAAGGCGATCAGGCCCTCGATCACCTCGGTGCCGCCGTCCGGGGTCATCGGCAGGTGGGAGGTCTCGCCGGTGCCCGCGAGGTCGAACAGCAGCAGTCGGACAGGCAGGGCGAGCGCGAGCTGCTCCCACATGCCGTGCAGGTCGGTCTTCCAGGAGTCCACTCCGCCGCTGGCCAGCACCACCGGGGCGTCGGCGGGCAGGCCGGGCGCGGCCATCAGGTGGACCGGGACCGCGGCCTCGCCGCCGCGGTGGGGGACGGTGAGCGTGCGGCGCTCGACGTCGACCGGGAAGCCGGGCGAAGCGAGCAGGTACTGCTCGACCTGGCGGGCCAGCGCGGTGCGCTTCGGCGCGTCGGCGAGCGAGGGGAACTTGGCCCAGCCGTACGCCTGGGCGGCCTGGCGGTGGCGCCCGGCGCCGGCGTGCCGGGCGGCGAGGGCGGACCACTCGTACACCCAGCCGCCGGGCCGGTCGGCCCACATGTCGGTGACGGCCGCGCGGACCGCGTCCACCTCGGCGGCGGGCAGGCCGAGGGTCATCTGCGGGTAGCGCTCGACGAACAGGTCCTGCGGGTCCAGGGGCCAGGTGAAGGACATGGCGATGCCTCCTGTCGCTCTTAAAGCCGGAACTCTTGCATTAGCGACTATGCGCCGGAGGATCGCTTAATGCAAGTGCTCCTGCGTTAAGGTGGTGGCGAGGTGATCGACACATGACCGAGGAAGAGCCGGACCCGATCCGCCGCCGTCCGGGCGGCCGGGCCGCCCGGGTGCGCCGGGACGTCCTGGCGGCCGCCATGGAGGCGCTGGCCGAAGGGGGCGTCGCCCGGCTCACCATCGCCGACGTCGCGGCCCGGGCCGGCGTCAACGAGACCACCGTGTACCGGCGGTGGGGCAGCCGGGAGAAGCTGGTGCTGGACGCCATGCTGACCGCCAGCGACGAGGGCATCCCGGTCCCCGACACCGGGGCCGTCCGCACCGACCTGACCGCCTTCGCCCGCGCGCTCGCCGCGTACCTGGCCACCCCGCTCGGCCGGGCCGTGGCCCGCGCGGCCGCCCTCGGCTCCGA
Organism: Kitasatospora sp. NPDC057738; assembly: GCF_042798815.1. Taxonomy (NCBI): domain Bacteria; kingdom Bacillati; phylum Actinomycetota; class Actinomycetes; order Kitasatosporales; family Streptomycetaceae; genus Kitasatospora; species Kitasatospora sp. NPDC057738. The sequence continues at coordinate 45,371 of NZ_JBHVJT010000008.1, forward strand.
GGACCCGGCCCTCGCCGAGGCCTGGCAGGTCTTCTGGGACTCCCGCCTCGCCCAGGCCGGCGCCGTCGTCCGGCGCGCCGTCGACCGCGGCGAACTCCCGGCCGGCACGGACGCCGACCTCGCCCTGGAACTGCTCAGCGCACCCCTCCAGGCCCGCGCCCTGCTCGGCCACCGCGAGATCGGCCCCGAGCTCCCGGAGCGCCTCGCGGACCTGATCCTGGACGGCCTGCGGGCCCGGGACCGGCGCACGGAGGACGGCGGCTAGCGCACGCAGCAGGGCGGCCGGCGCGCACAGCACGGCGGCGCCCCCGGCCGGGGAGGCAGGGGGCGCCGCGAAGGGGTGGGGGCCGCCCGGGTCAGCCGACGTCCCGGGCGGTGGAGCCCGGCGACTCCAGGTTCCAGGTGACGATCCGCCGGGGGTTGCACCCGGATGACGTCCCGGCTGAACAGGTCGGGCGCCACCGGCGGGACGTCCACGGCGAGCACCTCGGCCCGGCCGCGGATCTCCACGCCGCGCCCCCAGCCGCCCGCGACCGGATCGTCGGCGGGCGCCAGGTCGTCGATCAGGACGGAGACCTCGGGGCGGTCCCGGGCGTTGCGGTACTTGCGGCTGAGGGCGTTGTCCGGCCCGCCGATGTCGATGGTGCCGTCGTCGTTGAGCCGGAAGCCCACCGGCCGGACCTGCGGGGAGCCGTCCGGGCCGAGGGTGGCCAGACGGGCCAGCGGTTGGCCGGTGAGATAGCCGCGCTCGCGTTCGGTGAAGTAGCTCATGCGGCCGAGGCTAGGACCTCAAGCACCCTTCAGGTCAAGGACGTTCGGCGGCGCGCCCGCGCTCCTGCCAGGACCGCTTCAGCTCCGCCCAGCGGGCCGCCTGCTCGGGTGTCAGGGTGCCGCGGAGCTCGGCGAGCTTGAGGAGCTGGGCCTCGGCCTCGGCGCCCAGGGGCTGGGCCTCGGCCCGGTAGTGGTCGGTGAGCAGGGCGTCTAGTTCGGGGCGGGTGAGGGCGGGGTCGAGGCGCTGGGCGAGCTTGGCCATGTTGCGGTAGGAGCCCTGGAGCAGGAAGGGGGGCTCGGTGCGGGTCCGGTCGTCCTGGGCGGCGGAGGCCAGGTAGGCGCGGTTGACGGCCAGGACGGTGGAGCGCAGGTGGAGCAGACCGGCCAGGACGGCGGTCATCCGCTCGACCTCGGCGGCGGGCCAGGCGCCGGCCAGGGGGCCGCCGGGCACGCCGCCGGCGCGGGCGAGCAGGGTGTCGAGGTCGGCGCGCTCGGCGGTGGCCAGCGGGGCCAGGTGGGGGCCGGCCGGCAGGGCGTTCTCGACGAAGCTGAGCGCGAAGAGGTCCTCGCGCCCGGCGACGGCGTCGCCGAGGTTCCACACGTCGGCGCGGTTGGCGAGCATGTCGGGCAGCCGGAAGAGGCGGCCGGACTCGGTGTACGGGTTGGCGGCCATGACCACGGCGAAGCGCTTGCCGCGCAGGTCCCACTCGCGGGCCTCGCCGTCCCACACGCCGTCGATCCGGCGCTGGGCGTCGCACAGCGGGATGAAGCGCTGGAGGAACTCGGGCGAGGTGTGCTGGACGTCGTCCAGGTAGAGCAGCACGTTGTCGCCCGCGTGCAGGGCGAAGTTGAGCTTCTCGACCTCGCGCCGGGAGGTGGCGTCGGGGGCCTCGGCCGGGTCCAGCGAGGTGACCCGGTGGCCGAGCGCGGGGCCGCTGACGGAGACCAGCAGCAGCCCGAGCCGCTCGGCGAGGTACTCGACCAGGGTGGTCTTGCCGTAGCCGGGCGGGGAGACCAGCAGCAGCAGGCCGCTGCGGTCGACCGGCCCGCCGGCGGCGGCCGTGCCGAGCTGCTTGGCGAGGTTGTCGCCGACCAGCGGCAGGTACACCTGGTCGATCAGCCGGTTGCGGACGAAGCCGTTGAGCGGGGCGGGCCGGTACTGGTCCAGCCGCAGCCGGGCGTGCTCGGCGGCCAGCAGTTCGCCCCGCAGTCGCTGGTAGGCCCGGTGGCCGGGCACCTCGACCTGCTCGAACTCCCGTACCTTGGCGAGCAGTTCGTCCAGTCGGAGGTCGAGCGCCCCGCCCGCGAGCCGCGGGTGGTCGCCGAGCAGTCCGGTGATCCGGGCGCCCACGGCCCCCTCGGCGGGCCGGCGCGGCAGCGACGGGCAGAGCAGGACGGCGGCCGCTTCGGCGAGGTCGGCCGGGTCGGCATCGGCGGTGCCCGACTCCAGCCAGGCGGTGGCCAGTTGGCGCCGTACGGGCAGCAGTCCCGGCTCCTCGGGCAGTGCGGCCAGCGCCTCGGTGAGGCCGGCCGACTCGGGTGCCGCGCGGAACTTGTCGACCAGCGCGGCGGCGCCCGGGGAGTGGGCGAAGCTGGGTGCGGCGGCGGCCAGTTCGGCCACCAGGTAGGGGCCGGAGGGCTCCGCCCCCGGAACGAACTCCGAAACGGCGGCGGAGAGTTCGGCCTCCAGTGCGGCCAGCGCCGCCAGCGCGGCCGACGCCGGTGCGCCACCGAAGGCGTCCCGGGCGAGGCCCAGCGAGCGGGCCCGGGTGTGCCAGAGCAGCCGCTGCCGCTCGTCGGCGCCGTGCGCCCAGTACAGCTGGGCGGCCGCCCGGGCGCCCGCCGGGTGCCGCAACAGCCCGGCCCCGGCGCCGAGCCGGAGCAGGGCGCGGAGCAGCAGCGCGGCGTCGTGGTCGTGCACGCCGCGCTGGTAGCCCTCGTCCGGGCGCTGCTCGGCGGCCCGCCGGACGTACTCCAGCAGCTCGCCGTCGGTGCGCGGCGCCCCCGCCTCGGCGGCCGGCAGCAGGCTCGCCGCGAGGTACTCGGCGCGGTACAGCTGCGGGGTCTCCGAGGGCAGCGGGCGGTCCCAGTACCGCTCGGTGGCGGCGAAGGCCGGGTCGGTGACGGGGGAGCGGTAGTCGGTGCCGGTGAGCGTGAAGGCGGGGCGTCCGCGCCAGGGCACCAGGGCGAGTTCGGGCCGCCGGGTGGTGACGGCGAACAGGTGGCGGCCCAGCCGCAGGGTGCCGGGGCCGTCCCCGGCGAGTTCGGCGCGGTCGCGCAGGGCCCGCTGGGCGCGGCCGCGCGCCGCGCGCAGCCGTCCGGTCAGCTCCTCGGCCCGGACCCGGTCACCGAGCGCGGTCAACTGCCCCGCCAGGTCGCGGAGTTTGACGGCGGTCGGGTCGGCGGCGAAGGCCGCCTCGATCTCCTCGGCGGTGTCCAGCGCGGCCAGCCGGCGGTGCAGGGTGTCGAGGATGCGCCCGGCGGAGGCGACCAGCCGGTCGGCGCGCCGGGCCCGCTCCTCCAGCAGGTGCTGACGGCGGGCGGTGAGCGCGTCGTGGATCTCGGTGCGCCGGGCGGTGAGCTGCTCGCCGAGGGCCGGGTCGGCGTCGGCGAAGCGGGTCTCCAACTGCTCGATCCGCAGCAGCAGCCGGCCGAGCTGCTCGTCGCAGGCCTCGGGGGTGTCGGCGGCGGCGAGCGCGGCGGTGGTGGCCTGGCCGAGCAGGGCGGTCTCGGCGGCGAACTCGGCGGCGGCCTCGCGGGTGCGCAGCTCCCGGCGGCGCACGGTCAGCGCGGACCGGGCCCGGTTGAGCAGCCCGAGCACGTCGGCGAGCCGGTCGAGGATGGCGGTGCGGGTGGTGGCGTCGGCCAGATCGAGGGTGCCGACCAGCTCCGAGACGGTCTGCAGGGCCTCGCTCTGGGCGGCCAGTTCGAGACCCAGCGGTTCGGCCTCGGCGGCGGTGGCGATCGCGGCGCACCGCTCCGCCAGCTCGCCCGCCCGCTGCCGGTGCGGCTCGAAGGCGGTCGGCTCGGCGAGCTGGACGACGGCGCGGTCGGCCGCCCGGGCCAGACCCTCGGCGAGGTGCGCGGCGAGCGCGTCGATCCGCGGGGCGTCGGCGCGCGGCAGGTCGCGCAGCGCCTCGACGCGGCCCTGGGCGCGGCGCAGCCCGGCCAGCCGGTCGACCCACTCGGCGGCGTCGGCCAGGGTCTCGCCGCGGGCGGTGCGCAGCAGGCCCTCGACGTGCTCGGCGGTCTCGTCGGCCCGCCGGGCGGCGTGCGCGGTGAGCTGGGCGACGGCCTCGTACTCGGCGACGACCTGCCGGGCGGTGTCGCGGATCTCGGCGAGCGGCGCGGCGAGGTCGCCGAGGCCGCTCTGGCCGAGCCAGTGGTGCCGGTCGGCGGTGCGGGTGCAGGCGGCGAGGACGGCCCGGTGGCCGGCCAGGGTGTCGGCGCCGGCCGCGGCCAGCCGGGCCAGGGCCAGGCAGTCGGCCAGGCCGCGGACCAGGTCGGCGTTGCCGATCCGGGCCAGCGGCCCGCTGCCGGGCGGCTGTTCGGCGGCGAAGCGCTCGCTGGTGAACGGGGTCTGCCAGAGCTGGACGGGGTGCAGCCGGGTCGGCCCGTCCTCGGCCGGGCGCAGCGCGATCAGGGTGCCGTCGGCGAGCAGCGCGTAGCCCTGGCAGGGCAGGGGCGCGGCGGCCTCCTGGCGCACGCTGTTGTACGGCTGGAGCAGGGCGCGGCCGTCGGCGGGGGAGCGGAACTCGTACAGCACGTCCTCGCCGTTGGGCGACAGGACGGTGCGCTCGTACACCAGGCCGTCGACCGGCTGGTCGAAGACGCGCACGGTGCCGTCCACCAGGTGGCAGCCGCCGGGGAAGGCCACGCCCTGGTCGGCGGGCAGCCGCAGGCAGGCCTGGCCGAGCGCGTCGATCCGGGTGACGGCGCCGGTGGGCAGGTGGACCACCAGGTGCCGGTCGGTCTCCTCCTGGTACGGGCGCACCCGCACCAGCAGCAGGGTGCCGAGCCGGGCGTGGGCGATCCGGGCGTCGGCGAGGGTCTGCAGGGCCTCGGCCAGCGGCTCGCGGTGCAGCTCCCGGCCGTCCGGGGCGGCGATGGTCAGCCGGCCGCCGTCGACGCCGATCAGCAGCTCTCCGGCCAGGTCCGCGCGGGGCGGGCGGCCGGGCCCGGCGGGCAGCTGGTCGTCCCGGGTGACGGCGGTCCAGGGCAGCTGCTGCCCGTCGGCGGGGACGTGGTCGCGCTCGCCGCGCCCGTCCAGGTAGGACGGCTGCGCGTCGTCGGCGGGGCCGCCGTCGAGGCGCCAGCGCAGCACCCGGACGTCGGCGGCGGCGGGGCCGGTGCGGAAGACGGCGAGCAGCCGGCCGTCCACCGCGCGCAGCCGCTCCAGCCGGGCGTCGCGGAAGTAGCGCCGCAGATCGGCGAGGTCCTGGCGCAGCCGCGGGTCGTCCAGCAGGGTGCCCTCGGCGGGCGCGGGGGAGAGGTCGGGGTGGTGCAGGCCGAAGACGTCGTCGAAGTCCCCGGCGCCGTCCGCGGCCTCGACCGGCCGGGTGCCGAGCAGCAGCAGCCCGCCGACGGCGGTGAGGTCCTGCGGCAGGCAGGACCGGGCGGTGGTCAGCCGCCCGGTGCCGGCCAGCCGCAGCTCCCCGCCGCCGAACTCGTCGACCCGGCGGGCGTTCAACGCCTGGGCCCGGTCGGCGAGTTCGGCGGCGGCTCGGGCGAGCCGGTCGCGCAGGACCTCGTAGGTGCCGGCGTCGAGCCGGGCGTCGAGGGCGTCCACGGTCACGGTCACGTTCCTCGGTCGGATCGGTCGGATCGGTTGGGTCGGGCGGATCGGTCGGGTCGGTCGGGTCGGTCGGATCGGTCGGATCGGGCGGTTCCGGCGGGTCGGTCGGTCGGGCGGATCGGTCGGGCCGGTCGGGCCGGGCGGCGGTTCGGAACGCCCGGTCGCTCAGCGGGTCACTTGGAGCCGTTGGCCGAGGCGAGGCCGCCGGCCAGGACCCCGAGCGGGGTCTCCGCGACGCCCAGCTGCCGCGCCGACTCCAGCAGCCGGCGCAGCTGCCCGGCCTGGTCGCCGGCGCCCGAGCCGATCAGCTTCATCAGCAGGGCGGAGACCGTCAGGTTCTGCACGTCCGCCGTGGAGACCGAGGAGAGCACCCTGGTGAGGTCCTCGGTGAAGCTGGCCCGCCCGTCCAGCCAGGGCCCGGCCAGGGTCTGCGCGGTCTGCGAGTGGCCGACGAAGGCGTCCAGGCTCTTGCCGGCCGACACCGACTGCACCAGCCGGTCGAAGAAGACCGAGTCCCCGCCGACGATGTCGATCTTCGCCTTCTCCAGCCCGGCCGCGACCAGCGCCGACTGGGCCTCGGCGATCTGCCGCTGGGTGTCCAGCCCGGCCAGCCGGACGTCCTTCTCGGCGGCCAGCCGCAGGCGGTACTCCTCGTGCCCGCGCGAGGCCTCGTCCAGCTTGGCCATCGCCGCGGCCTTCTCGGTCAGGCCCTCGGCCTCGGCCTTCAGCCGGCCGCCGACCTCCAGCGCGGCGGCCTTGGCCTTCTCGACCTGGACGACGGCCTCGGCACGGCCGACCTTCTCCACCGCCGCGGCCTCCTGCTCGCGGACCTGGACCCGGGCCAGGCCCTCGGCGGCGGCCTCCGCCCGGATGCCCTCGGCCATCCGGATCTTGGCGGCCGCGTCCAGCTCGGCGGCCCGCTGCCGGGCCTCGGCCAGCACCAGCGCCTCGCGGGCCTTGTGCGTGGCGGCCTGCTCGGCGGCCTCGGCGGCCTTGATGTCCTTGACGAGCTTCTCCTGCGCCTCGGCCTCGGCCTGGATCACGACGGCCTTGCGGACCCGCTCGGCCTCCTCGGTGGCACGCAGCGTCTTGACGGCCTCCTCCTGCTCGGCGACGGTCCGGTCCACCGCGACCCGCTCGCGGACCACGTCGGCGACCTCGCGCTTGGCGGACTCGACCTCCTTCTCCTTGGCGATCGTGGCGAGCTGGGTCTCCCGCTCGCGGCCGACGACCTCCAGCAGGCGGTCCTTCTCGATCCGCTCGTTCTCCACCGCGATCACCCGCTCGCGGTTCTTCTGCGCCACCGCGACCTCGCGGGCCTGGTTCTCCCGCTGCACCCCGAGCAGCTCCTCGGTGCGCAGGAAGGCGGTCTGGGCGTTGAGCCGCTCCTCCTCCTGCACCCGGGCGATCACCGCGTCCTCCTTGGCCCGCAGGGTCTCGATCTCGCGGCGCTGGCGGATCTCGGCGTCGGCCTGCCGGCGCTCCAGCTCCAGGACGGCCTCCCGGGCGTCCACGTTCTGCCGGGTGATCTCCTTCTGCTCGTTGCGCTGGTACTCGTTGGTGCGCACGTGCTCGATCGCCGTCAGCTCGGTGATCTTGCGGATGCCCTGGGCGTCCAGGATGTTGTCGGAGTCCAGCTGGCTCATCGGGGTCTGTTCCAGGTGGTCGATGGCCGCGTCCTCAAGGGTGTAGCCGTTGAGGTCGGTGCCGATGACCGCGATGATCTGGTCCCGGAACTCGTGCCGGTGGGTGTACAGGTCGGTGAAGTCCAGCTGCTTGCCGACGGTCTTGAGCGCCTCGGCGAACTTGACGGCGAAGAACTCCTGGATCGCCTGCGGGTCGCTGGCCCGGGCGGTGCCGATCGACTGCGCGACCTTGATGACGTCCTCGACGGTCTTGTTGACCCGGACGAAGAACGAGATCCGGATGTCCGCGCGGATGTTGTCCCGGCAGATCAGGCCGTCCCGGCCGGCCCGGTGGATCTCCACCGTCTTCGCGGTGATGTCCATCAACTCGGCCTTGTGGAGCACCGGGAGGACGATCGCGCCGGTGAAGGTCACATCCACCTTCTTCGTCCGGGAGACGATCAGTGCCTTGCCCTGCTCGACCTTCTGGAACAGACGGCCCACGAACAGCAGCATGGCGAGCACGATGAGCAGCACGACGGCGACGAGCACGCCGAAACCCACGGCGATGGTGTCCATCACGGAGTCCTTTGACGATGGCGAGTTGGTGCGAAGGGAAGTGCGGTGGGAGTGGAAGGAACAGGCTGACCTGGCGTCAGCGGGCAGGCGTCAGTGGACGGCCGGCGGGTCGAAGGGCGCCACCAGGAAGTGCTCGCCCTCGGCGTCGTAGTCGAAGATCAGGGCGGTCCGCCCGGCCGTCAGGGCCGGTTCGGGCGTCGCCGTACGGACCTGGACGGTCGCGGTGGAGCCGTCCTCCGCGGTGACCTCGGCCTGCCCGAAGTCGGCCGTCACCCGGCCGGTCCGGATCACGCAGACCCGGCCGACGAAGTCCCCCCGGGTGACCGGCCGGTCCTGCGGGAACAGCCGCGACAGCGGCCGGACGAGCACCCGGGTGCCCGCCCAGGAGGCGACCAGCGCGACGACGAACACGCCGCCGCGCGCCGGTGCCCCCGAGGTGAGGACGGTGCCGGCCAGGCTGACGAACCAGGCGATTGCGACCAGCAGCGACACCGCCACCGTCACGGGCACCCCGCCCAGCCCCAGCGCGTCCAGCACGCCCGTGTGGTGGCCGGCGCCCTGCCGGCCGGACCCGTCGTCGGCGCCGTGCCCCCCGGCACTGTGCCCCCCGCCGCCGTGCCCCCCGTGTCCGAGGTGCCCGGCGTGCCCCCCGTGCCCGGCACCCAGGTGGTGCCCCGCGTGTCCGACGTCCACCTGGTGCCCGCCGCCGTGCCCCCCGTGCACGGCGCCCGGAACCAGGCCGCCGAACAGCATCAGCAACCAGTACCCGACCACCACCACCAGCGCGAAGCTGAACAGCGCCGTCGGGAAGGCCAGCGCGGCCGCGAAGAATCCCCCCATCCCGGCCACGCTCCCCCGCCTTCCCAGCGGCGCCGCGCTTCGGCGCCGGGGAGATCATGACAGTGCCGCGGCCCCCCGCACATTGCCAGGATCCGGCAATCTTTACGCCCTCTTGACACCCTGGTACGCACGGCCCGCGTGACACTGCAACAGCTCGGCAACAGGACGGCCGCCGGACGGTTCCGGAGCCGCCCCGCGGGTTTGGGGCGGCGGGACTCCCGTGGCGGGACCGCGGCGGTCGGATCGCGCACTACGGCTGTGGTGCCGCGCACTACAGCCGTCGTACCGCGTACTACAGCGGTTGTTCCGGCCAGTTCAGCAGCCGCGCACCCATCGCCGCCGTCTCCAGGGTGAAGCGCTGGAGCGCGTCCCCCGGGTCGTACCCGGTGAGCGCCTTGATCCGCTCCAGCCGGTAGCCCAGCGTGCGCACGCTCAGGCCCAGTCGGCGCGCCGCCTCCGCGTTCACGTACGCGGCCTCCGCCTGCACCGCGATGGTGTCCAGCAGCGGACGGGCGCCGCCGCGCGCCTCGGTCAGCGGGCCGAGCACGCTGCGCACCAGGTCGGCCATGGCGGCCCGGTCGCGCATCAGCACCGGGAAGACCAGCAGTTCCTCGGCCCGCAGCTGCCGGGCCGGCAGGTCCAGCCGCTGCGCGTAGTCCAGCGCGTCCAGCGCCTCCTCGTAACTGCGCAGCACCCCGCTCGGCCCCGAGTGCCGGCGGCCGGTGGCCACCCGCAGCACCGGGCGGTAGCCGGGGCCGGGGCGCAGCGTCAGCTCGGCGAAGGCCTCCAGCACGGCCCGCTCGGAGTCCGGGGCGATGCACACCAGCCGGCCGTCCTTGCTGGCCAGCAGCACGTCCCGCTCGCCGAACCGCCCGGCCAGCTCCCGCTCCACCCGGTGCACCAGCGGATGGACGTCCGCGAACGGCTCGTCGCCCACCGCGACCGCCACCGTGTACGAGCCCGCCAGCCGCAGCCCGAACCGCTCCGCGCGCTCGGCCAGCAGCCCGAGGTCGCTGCGGCCGAACAGCAGGTCGTCGATGAACTCCCGGCGGGCCGCCTCCTCCTGGCGGACGGCCAGGCGCTGGGCCCGCTCGTGGCCCTCGCCCAGCGCGGCCAGCGCGGCGTCGGTGGCGGCGAGCACCGCGTCGCCCGTGCGGCGCAGCTCGGTGACGCTGCTCGCGGCGGCCGTCCCGGGCAGGGTCTGCCAGGCCCGCCGGGCCGCGGCCAGACACTGCGCCACCACCTCGCGCAGCCCGTACCCGGCCTCGGCGCAGTGCTCGCCCAGCTTGCGCAGGCGCTCCAGCTCCTCGCGGCGCGGCAGCCGCCCGGTGCGGGAGACGTCGGCGAGCAGGACGAGGTAGACCTCGGCCAGCTCGCCGGGTATGTCGTAGTCGATCTCCTCGATCACCGTGCTCTGCCCGCCCCCGTACGGCCTGGTGTTTCGGCGCTGAATTTATCAGGGGCGCTCCGGCCGGGGACGGGCGCGGCGGCCTTCGCTACCGGTCGCGGAAGTGCAGGACGAAGCGCGCGCTGCTGCCGTCGATCCGCCGCCGCACGTACAGGGCCGGGGTGCCGTCCGGGGTGCAGCTGACGCCCTCGCGCACCAGCAGCGCGGTGCCCGGCGGGACGCCCAGCAGCTCGGCGTCCGCGAGGTCCGCGCCGACGGCGCCGAAGGCCCGCCAGTCGTACTCCAGTTCCACCCCGGCGGCCCGCGCCAGGTCCGGCACCAGGTTCCCGGAGCGGCCCGGCCGGACCAGCTCGGCGGGCAGCGGGCCGAACGGCACCCAGTAGCTGCACGCCGCCCGGGCCCGCCCGCCCAGCCGGATCACCGAGTCCACCCGGGACAGCTCCGCCGGGCCGCGGCCCAGCTGCCGGGCCGCCTCCGCGTCCTGCGGCGAGCCCGTGACGGGCGGAGCGGCCACCACGAACTCGCCGTCGGTGCGCTCCTCGTTGGGCAGTGCGGTGGGCACGCTGCCGAGGTCGAAGCGCTGGCTGCGCGGGTCCACGGCGATCGACACCCGGACGGCCGGCGGGCGGACGAAGGTGCCCACGCCGCGGCGGATCTCCACCACGGCCGCCCGCTCCAGCTCCGCCACCGCCTGCCGCACGGTCAGCCGGTTCACGCCGAACTCGGCGCTCAGCTCGGACTCGCTGGGCAGCCGGGTGCCGGCCGGGTAGGCGCCGGCGTCGACGCGCTCCTGGATCCGGCGGGCCAGGCGGCGGTACACCGGGGTGTTCGGGGAGCTCGGGGGGTTCGTCGCCACGGGCCCGATCCTACGGAGCCCGCGCACGACGCCGGGGTCGGTCCGCGCCCCGGCCGCGCCCGCTTCCGCCGCCCGCGCCCGCTGCAGCCGCCCGGGTCGCCGTGGCCCGCCGAGGGGAGTGGGATGGAGGGATGCACCGATCGAGGCTTGCCCGGCGACCCCGGAACGGGTTACACATCTAGACGTCTAGATGTCCCCGCTCCGGATCTTCCCCGTCCCGTCCCGGGTGCGGCTCCACCGAAAGGCCTCCCGCATGTCCCTGGTCAACTTCCGTGACGCCGCCGTCCTCGGCGACCCCGAGGGCCGGCGGGTCCGTCCCGGTGTGCTGTACCGCTCCGCCCAGCCGTTCCCGGCCGCCGACGAGGCCACCGTCGCCCAACTGCGCGGCTGCGACATCCGCACCATCGTGGACCTGCGGGACCCGCGCGAGACCGACCCCGAGGACTGGGCCGCCGCCGCGGCCGCCGGGATATCCGTCGTCGCCGCCCCGGTGAACCCCGCCACCGACGCCCTCACCGCGCGGATGAGCACCATGGCCACGGCCGCCGACCTGGGCGACTTCTACGTCCTGCTGGCCGAGTCCGCGCCCGAGGCGGTGGCCGCCGCCGTCGACGCCACCGTCCGCCCCGGCGCCGTCCTGCTGCACTGCGCCGCCGGCAAGGACCGCACCGGCCTGCTGACCGCCCTCCTGCTGGACCTCCTCGACGTCCCCGCCGAGCACATCGTCGCCGACTACACCCGCACCGCCGACGCCCTCCCGCAGATCTTCGCCGGCCTCGCCGAACGCCACCGCACCGCCCTCAACGACCGCACCACCTCCCGCGTCACCGACTCCCGGGGCCACAACCTCACGATCCCCGCGCCCCTCCTGGAGGCCCCGGCCGAGGCCATGTCCGTCTTCCTCGACCGCGTCCGCACCCACCACGGCGGCGCGGCGTCCTTCCTCCCCGGCTGCGGCGTCCCGGCCGCCACCCTCGGCGCCTTCCGCGCCAAGGCCGCCGCGGCCTGAGGCGGGCGCCGCGGCCCGAGCCGGGCGCCACGGGGCCGCGGCCTGAGGAGGCCGCGGCCCGGCCCGGTAATCCCGTTGCGCCGGGCGGGCCCGCGCTGGCAGCGTGCCGGGGGAGTGCCGGGGGCGAAGAGCGTGCCGGAGGCGAAGAGCGGGCCGGGGCGCAGGGGACGCCGGGGCGAAGGGGGTGCCGCGAGATGACCGCACTGCGCGAGATCCGCGCCGACCACGACGCGCGGACGATCGTGCTCTACCAGGCGTACCCGCCGGCCGTCGCCGACGCGGCGCTGGCGGCGGGCCGGTTCACGGCGCCCTTCGGCTTCCACCGGATGACGTGGATCAAGCCCTCGTTCCGCTGGCTGATGCACCGCAGCAACTGGGCGCAGAAGGCCGGACAGACCAGGGTGCTGGCGGTCCGGATCACCCGGGAGGGCTGGGAGGAGGCGCTCGCCCGCGCCGTCCTGACCACCGCGGACCCGGACGAGGTGGCCCGCGCCGAGGTCCACGTGCAGTGGGACCCGGAGCGGTCGCTGCGCGGGGCGGCGCTGAACCACTACAGCATCCAGGTGGGCATCGGCCGCTCGCTGATCCGCAGCTACGCCGAGGAGTGGGTCGTCGGACTCACCGACCTCACCCCGCAGGTGCGGCGGATCGCCGCGCTGGTGCGCGACGGGCAGCCGGCGAAGGCCCAGCGGCTGCTGCCGCCCGAGCGCCCGTACCGGCTGCCCGCCGCGACCGCGCGGCGCCTCGGCCTGGGGTAGCCCAGGGCCTCACACGTCCCGGCGCCGCACCACGAGCACCGTCGCCACCAGCGCGGCCAGGCCCCACAGCCCCATGGTGATCCACGAGTCGAGCACGCTCGGCGCGTACTTCCCCATCGTGGTCGCGGAGTGCGGGGTGATGGTGAGCCGCTGCACGGTGGCCAGGGGCAGGTGGGTGCCGATCTCCTTCAGCCACCGGTAGCGGTCCCCGCCGAACATCATCGGCAGGATGAACATCAGCATCACCAGCGAGACGATCGAGGCGGTGGCGTGCCGCAGCAGCGCGCCCAGCGCCATCCCGATCAGCGCGCAGACCGGCACGATCGCCGCGTAGCCGAGCACGGCCCGCAGGCAGCCCGCGTCGCTGAGGGAGAGCCCGACGTGCCGGGAGGCCAGCATCGCGTTGACGGTGAAGAAGGAGACCGTCGACACCACGAGCCCGGCGAGCGCGGTGATCCCGCCGATCAGCAGCACCTTGGCCGCGATCACGCCCCGGCGGTCCGGTACGGCGGCGAAGGTGGTGCGGATCAGTCCGGTGGTGTACTCGCCGAACACGGTGATCGCCCCGAGGCTGCCGGCCGCGACCGCCATCAGGTCGCTCGCGATGCTGCCGAGGCCGTGGAACAGCGGGTCGTAGGTGTACGGCGACTGGCCGGGCATCCGCGGCGGCGGGTGGTCGATGTACGGCAGGTCGGTGTGGACGGCGTTCACGTTGACCGCGATCGCCACCAGCGAGGCCAGCGCCAGCACCCAGTAGGTGGAGCGCAGCGAGCGCAGTTTGATCCACTCGGCGGCGAGCAGGTCCAGGAACCGGGGTGCGGGTTCGACGGTGGAACCCGGGGTCGCGGTGGTCATCGGGCCTCTCCAGCCGGGTACTCGACACTGTCGGCGGTCAGGGACATGAACGCCGACTCCAGCGACGACGTCCGGGCGGCCAGTTCGTGCAGCACCACGCCGTGGCGCAGCGCGAGTTCGCTGATCCGCGCGGCCGGCATCCCCGTGACGATCCCGAGGTGCGGCTCCGCCAGCCGCACCTCGGCCCCCTCGGCGCGCAGGGCCTCGGCCAGCGCGGAGAGTTCGGGCGTCCGGACGGCCACCGAGGAGACCGCGTTGCGGGCCGAGAACTCGGCGAGGCTCTCGTCCGCGATCAGCCGCCCGCGCCCGATCACCACCAGCCGGTCCGCGGTGTGCTCCATCTCCGCCATCATGTGGCTGGAGACGAAGACCGTGCGGCCCTCGTCCGCGAGCCGCCGGAACAGCCCGCGCACCCAGAGCACGCCCTCCGGGTCCAGCCCGTTCAGCGGCTCGTCGAACAGCAGCACCGGCGGGTCGCCGAGCAACGCGCCGGCGATGCCCAGACGCTGCTTCATGCCCAGCGAGTAGCCGCCGATCCGCCGCCCGGCCGCCTTGCCGAGGCCGACCTCCGCCAGCACCTCGTCCACCCGCCCGAGCGGGACGCGGTTGCTGCGGGCCAGCGCCGACAGGTGGGCCCGGGCGCTTCGCCCGCCGTGCACGTCGCCCGCGTCCAGCAGCGCGCCGACGTGCCGCAGTCCGCGCGGCCGGCCGGCGAAGGGCACGCCGGCCACGGTGGCGGTGCCCGCGGTGGGGGTGTTGAGGCCCAGGATCATCCGCAGCGTGGTGGACTTGCCCGCGCCGTTGGGCCCGAGGAAGCCGGTCACGGTGCCCGGCCGGACGGTGAAGGTCAGTTGGTCGACGGCCGTGGTGGCGCCGTACCGCTTGGTCAGTCGCTCGATCTCGATCACGGGGACAACGCTGCCGGTCGGCCCCCGTCCCGGGCATCGGGCCGCGGGCCACAACCGCGGGTCGCCGTACTGGCCCCGGGGATTACGCCCCCGGGCCAATGCGCCGCCGGGCGGGCCGCCGATACCATCGCGCCATGATCACCGAACCTCGTCCGCCGCTGCTCAGGCGTCTGCCCGCGGGCGTGTGGGTGGCGGCGCTGTGGACGGCCCTGGTGGGGTTCCGGTTCCTCACCCGCGAGGACGAGCTGCGCCACCTGTTGAACTACCACGGCAACCCCGAGGACATGCCGATGGTGGTCACCGCGGTGGTCACCACCCTGGTCGCGGCGCTGCTGGTCCGACTGCCGCTGCTCGCCGTCGTGGTGGCGCTCGGGGGCGGGATGTTCGCGCTCGGGATGTGGGGCGTCCCGGAGGCGGCGCCGCTCCAGTTCCTGATCGCCGACGCGGTGGTCGGCTACTGCGCGGCCACCCGCTCCCGCCGGGTCTCGCTCACCGCCCTGGCGCTGCCGCTCGCCACCCTCGCCGGGCTGCTGATCTGGGGCGCCGTCAACGACTACCCCGTCAACCCGCTCGCCTACGCGGGCTTCGCCGCCACCGTGCTGATCGCCTGGCTGATCGGCAACACCGTGCACCAGGGCCGCGTCCACACCGAGGCGCTGCGCGGCCGGGCCTCCGAGCAGGCCATCACCGCCGAACGGCTGAGGATCGCCCGCGAGCTGCACGACATGGTCGCCCACAACATCGGCATCGTCGCGATCCAGGCCGGCATGGGCAGCCGGGTCATGGACACCCAGCCCGCCGAGACCCGCAAGGCGCTGGAGGCGATCGAGGCCACCAGCCGGGAGACCCTGGCCGGCCTGCGCCGGATGCTCGGCGCGCTGCGGCAGGGCGAGGGCGAGTCCGCCCCGCTCGAAGTGGCGCCCGGGCTGGGCGAGTTGGACCGACTGGTGGAGAAGGCGGCGGGCGCCGGGGTGCGGGTGGCGCTCACCCGGCACGGTACGGTCCGTCCGCTGCAGCCCGAGGTCGACCTCGCCGCCTACCGGATCGTCCAGGAGGCGGTCACCAACGTGGTCAAGCACTCCGGCACCCGGGACTGCCACGTCACCGTCGCGTACGGCCCGCGGGAACTCGCCGTCACGGTGGTCGACCTGGGCGCCGGAGCGGCGGGCGGCGGCCCCGGCACCGGCTACGGGCTGGCCGGCATGCGCGAGCGGGTCGCCCTGCTGCACGGCGAGTTCAGCGCCGGACCGCGCCCCGAGGGCGGCTTCCTGGTCACCGCCCGACTGCCGCTCCCCGAGGGGCTCCGCGAGGGGCTCCGCGAGGAGCCCGCCGTCGAGCCCGCCGTCGAGCCCGTCGTCGGGACCCCTGTCGGGACTGCCGTCAGGACCGCCGTCGAGACCCCCGTGGAGGTGGGACCGTGATCCGCGTCGTCCTGGTCGACGACCAGCCGCTCATCCGCACCGGCCTGCGAGTGCTGATCGCCGATGCCCCCGACCTGGAGGTGGTCGGCGAGGCCGGCGACGGCGCCGAGGCCGTCGAGCTGGTCGCCCGGCTGCGCCCCGACGTCGCCGTGATGGACATCCGGATGCCCGGTACGGACGGCATCGAGGCCACCCGCCGGATCACCGCCGACCCGGACCTGCCCACCCACGTCCTCGTCCTCACCACCTTCGACGACGACGACTACGTCTACGGCGCGCTGCGGGCCGGGGCCAGCGGCTTCCTGGTCAAGGACCTCGCCCTGGAGACCATCCTGGACGGCATCCGGGTGGTCGCCGCCGGGGACGCCCTGCTCGCCCCCGGCATCACCCGCCGGCTGATCGGCGAGTTCGCCGCCCGCCCGGACGCGGAGGCCGCCGCGGCCCGGCCCCGCCGGCCGGTCGCCGAGGCCGTCACCGAGCGCGAGCGCGAGGTGCTCGTCCTGGTCGGCCGGGGCCTGTCCAACGCCGAGATCGCCGCGGAGCTCACCATCAGCGTGGCCACCGCCAAGGCCCACGTCGCCCGGCTGTTCACCAAGCTCGACGCCCGCGACCGGGTCCACCTGGTCATCCAGGCCTACGAGTTCGGGCTGGTAGCCCCGTAGCCCCGTAGCCCCGTGATCCCGCAGCCCCGCGACCCCGCAGCCAGTGCACCCCGCGGCCCGGCACGCGGAAGTGGGGCGGGGGGGGGGGGGGGAAAGGGGGTCCCCAGTTGGGGGGGAGGCAACCCCCCCCCCTCCCTCCTTTCCCCCCCCCCTCTCCACACCCCCCCCCCCTTCCCCCCCCCC